>CAZDGO010000525.1:0-1840 GCA_964504825.1 uncultured Gaiellales bacterium | reverse complement strand
CCCACATCGACGCCCAGCACCCGCGTCCCGGCGCGCCGGCCCAGAGCCTCGACCACGTGGCGGCCGATGAACCCCTCGGACCCCGTGACGGCGACCGTGAGGGCTGCGGGAGGCACGGCGGCGAGGTTGGGCGGAGACACGCGCTATGCCGCCGGCAAGGGCTGGTCCAAGGGCCCGAGGCCCAGATCCTGCCGGATAAAGTCCACCTGCAGTAGCAGCTCGGCCATCTGGTCCACATCGAGGCGCTGGGCGTTGTGGGAGTGAAAGTCCTCCAACACCGAGATGTCGGCCCGCCCCTCCACGTAGTACTCGTCGTAGTTCAGATCGCGGTTGTCGGCCACCACCCGGAAGTAGTCGCCCAGATCCTCCGCCCGGGCCATCTCCTCCCGGGTAAGCAGGGTCTCGTAGACTTTCTCCCCGTGGCGGGTGCCGATGATCCTGACCGGGTTGTCGGCCCGGTAGAGCTTCTTCATGGCCAGCGCCAGGGTCTCGATGGTAGCCGCTGGCGCCTTACGCACGAAGAGATCGCCGGGCTGCCCGCACTGGAAGGCGTAGACCACCAGCTCCACCGCGTCCTCGATGGACATGAGGAAGCGGGTCATGTTCGGATCGGTGACCGTCAGCGGCCTGCCCTGCTTGATCTGCTCGGCGAAGAGAGGGATTACCGAGCCCCGCGAGGCCATGACGTTGCCATACCGCGTGGCACAGATGGTGAGCCCCTGCGGCGCCGCCACCCGTGCTTTGGCCACTGCCAGCTTCTCCATCATGGCCTTGGAGATGCCCATGGCGTTGATGGGATAGGCAGCCTTGTCGGTGGAGAGCACGATGAGCCGCTCCACCCCGGCCGCCAGGGCCACGCTCATGACGTTCTCGGCCCCCAGGGCATTGGTGAGCAAGGCTTCCATGGGATAGAACTCGCAGGCGGGCACCTGCTTGAGCGCCGCGGCGTGAAAGACGAAATCCACTCCGGCCAGCGCGTCACGCAGGCCCTCCGGCCGGCGCACGTCGCCGATGTAGAACTTGAGCTTCGGATTGGCGTACTGCAGCCGCATGTCGTGCTGTTTTTTCTCGTCCCGGCTGAAGACCCGGATCTCACCGATATCCGTGGCCAAGAAGCGGCGCAGCACCGCGTTGCCGAACGTGCCGGTGCCGCCGGTGATAAAGAGTGTCTTGCCGGAGAACACGTGACCTCCAGTTCCGTGGCCGATGGCTTTGCGGCGCGTGGCCGGGGCCGGGGCCGATTCTATCACCGTGGCGGCGTACGTCTCCTCAAACAGTCGCTTCCGCGAGCACCTCTTCTACCAAGTCGGCGGTGAGATGCATATGCTCGGGCTCGAGCGTGGGATGTACCAGGAACGTGAGCGAAGTCTCGCCCAATGCCTGAGCGACCGGAAGCCGCTGGGGCGGGGTGAAGCCCGCGTCCACGAAGGCCTTCTCCCGGTAGATCTCGCGGCAGACGCCCTCCGCACCTGGGTAGCCGCGGTGCAGTATTTCCGCCAGGATACGGGCGCGATCCCACCCCGGTCGAAGTCTCTCGGGACGTACGAACACGTAGTACTTGTAGTACGCGTGGGCGACATGGGCGGGCGGCTGGGGCACGCGAAGCGCCGGCAGACGACTGAGGCGTTCGGTAAGGATGCCTGCATTCCTCCGGCGGAGCGCAACCAACTCGGTCAGCTTCTGGAGCTGCACCCGGCCGATGCCGGCCTGCATCTCGGTCATGCGCCAATTGGTGCCGAACGATCGGACGAGCCACTTGAACCCCGGGGGGTGATCTGTGTTGTACATCGTATCGTAGCAACGCCCGTGATCCTTGACGGACCACACTCGACTCCAGACC
>CAZDGO010000524.1:0-1847 GCA_964504825.1 uncultured Gaiellales bacterium | reverse complement strand
GACGCTGGCCGCCCTGGCGTTCGAACGCGCCGACCTGGCGGCGGCGGCCAACCAGCTGGAGCTGCTGCGGGCCAAAGAGGCCCTGCAATCGGCGCTCCTGAACTCCATCTCCCACGAGCTTCGTACGCCGCTCGCCTCGATCGCCGGGGTCCTCAGCACCCTGCGAGGCGACGACGAGAGGAGCGCGAGTCCGAACCTCTCTCAGGCAGCCCGCTCCGAACTGGTGGAGACCGCCTGGGAAGAAGCCGCCGAACTGAACCGCATCGTCGGCAACCTGCTCGACATGACCCGGCTCGAGTCCGGCGCTCTCCGCACCACCCTCGAGCCGATCGATGTGGAGGACCTGGTCGGATCCGCACTCACGAAGCTTGACGAACGGATCGGGGATCGCGACGTCCGGATCGACCTGCCTGTCGACCTACCGCCGGTCGCGGCCGACTCGGTGTTGATGGTGCACGTGCTGGCCAACGTGTTCGACAACGCTCTCACGTACTCGCCCGACGGATCGCCCCTCGACATCTCCGCTCGGCGGCACGGGTCCAAGGTCCGGCTCAGTATCGCCGATCGCGGCATCGGCATACCCACCGGAGATCTCGAGGCCGTCTTCGACAAGTTCTACCGGGTCCAACGTACGCTGGTTCCCGACGGGATCGACGTGTCGCGCGGGATCGGTCTCGGGCTCTCGATCAGCCGAGGCATCGTCCAGGCTCTCAACGGCAGGATCTGGGCGGAGAACCGTGCCGGCGGAGGAACGATGATCACGGTCGCCCTTGCCGCGGCCGAGACAATCGAGCCGTGACGTCCGTGACCGCTGGAGACTGAGTGACCCCGTGACCGATAGTGGACTCCGCATCCTCGTAGTCGACGACGAGCGCGCCATCCGGCGCTTCCTACGCACCTCGCTGACGGCGCTCGGCTGCACCGTGTTCGAGGCGGCAGGGGGGAAGGAGGCCTTCAGGGCGGTCACGGCCCACCGGCCCGACGTGATCGTCCTGGACCTAGGCCTGCCGGACATGGACGGAGCCGAGGTGCTGACTCGACTCCGCGCCTGGAGCGCGATCCCGGTGATCATCCTGTCGGTGCAGGAGGAAGAGCGGACCAAAGTGGCCGCCCTGGACGCCGGCGCCGACGACTACCTGACCAAGCCGTTCGGCATCGATGAACTCATGGCGAGGATCCGCGTCGTACTTCGCCGGACGGTCAACGCGACCACTGACCCCTTGTTCCAGACCGGAGGCCTGGTGGTCGACCTCGGGCGGCGGCGCGTCACCGTCGACGGGCGGGAGGTGTCCCTGACCCCCACGGAGTACGACCTCCTGCGGGCCCTCGTCAGGTACGCAGGCAAGGTACTCACGCACCGGCATCTGCTCACCGAGGTCTGGGGAGTCGCATACCAGACGGAGACCCAACTCCTCCGCGTGAACATCAGTAACCTACGGCGGAAGATCGAGCCGACCCCGGCCCGCCCCACCTACGTGACTACCGAGCCCGGTGTGGGCTACCGCCTTCGGCTCGAAGAGTAGCCGCGCCGCAGCCTCAGGCCGCGCCCGACACTACGAGAGCGGGTGCCTGGCGGAGCTAGTCGTCCCCGTACCCCCGAGGCGCCGGCAAAGCCGACTCTCGGCGCCATTCCTCCCCCGAGAGTTCGAGCCCACGCCGCATGGCCGCCACGTTTAGCTCCTCAGTGCCGGGCGGCACCATGCCGAGGACGCTCTGTTCGAGGGAAGCGGCACCCACCACGCCGGTAAGTCCCACGACCGCCCCCAGCGTGAGAATGTTGGCGGTCTGAGCGCGGCCGGTGACCTCGAGAGCGAGCCGCGTGAAGGGCACGCCGTATGTGGCGCCGG
>CAZDGO010000523.1:0-1849 GCA_964504825.1 uncultured Gaiellales bacterium | reverse complement strand
GGGGGTCGGGAAACCGGCCCCCTTACTTATGCCCTCTAACTCACCTGCCTCGCCTGCTGAAGCCGAAGCCGCCGAAAACGATCAGCAAGACGACGATGAGGATGATCCAACCGGTAGTGCTCACGATTCCTCCTAAATGCTTTCGAGAGTCAGGGGTACCCCGAGGATGAGCCACTTAAACCGAGAGCTCGGAACACCCGGCCCCCTTCACTATATGCCAGAAGGTCGCGAAAAACGGCCCTGGCGACGACTACGCAGGCTCGGCGGGAGCGTCCATGTATGGCCCGAGCAATTCCTCTACTGACTGGATTGTCTCGGCGCCGGCCTGATCGACGAAGAATTTCGTGCGCTGGCCATCCTTTAGCAATTGGGCCAATGGTGCGGCCTCGACCCTTCGCCAGTTATCCCCCTTGCGGCTAGGCCCGATCGAGAAGTTCACGGCCAGTCCGGTCGCATTCGCCGCCGCCACAATCAATCCAATGTGGTCGGTCGGGATATCGATCGAGGCGCTATGTATCGGTTCCGACATCTGATGAGCCTACTCCGCGGGCCTCTTTCTGGAAGCCTGCGACGACATCGATTGAGACTCTGCGGATTGCTTCTACCGCTTCCGCCAAGGTCTCAATCATGACTCGACCCTCAAGTGCTTTCCGATAGGACTCGGCGTAAGCATTGTTTTCTTCTTTGGCGATCGGTATGTCGCTGTGTTTCGCCCATCGGGATTGCTGATGGCGGGTGTGAACACCATCCACGATTTGCCATCTAATTTCAACGGCAGCGACGGCGAGCGGATCGTGAAGCGTTTGATTGCGAGCCCAGTAGATCCCATCGATGAGATCTGCCCATGGTTGGCCTCGCTTGTAAGCCTTCCATTGGTTCGGGAGAATTGTGTACAGATAGGAGTTGCAAACTCCAATCCACCAAACGGTTTCAAACAGTGCATCGGGTGTGCCTTCGGTAGCTCGAACTAGAGCGCGTTGGGAGGCTGATCGCGCGTAGATGTAGCTCTTTCTAAGGCTGTTCAGGGTTTGCTCTCGACGCCATTCGTCCATGAAACCGACAGTATCTCAGTTAATTGTCGCCCACTGTCCCGGCCCAGACGTTGATGGTCCCTGTGTGGAGCGGCGACGCTGAGCCAAAGGGGAGCCCAGCGCCGACGCTCCGAAGTGGGTGGGCCGGGGTTCTCATGCCCGATTGCTCGCCAATGCCCCGGGAAAGGAACCGGAACGGCGACCCACCCAAACGGTTTACGACTCGTCCAGCACCAGAGCCGCGGCGGCTCGGCGAACATGCATTTTGACCGTAGCCTCGGCGCGCAGATCGGTGAGGTTCTTGACAAAGTTGTCACCGCCGGCGCCCGCGTACGGATCGGCGTCGATCCGCACTTGCCCGAGGTACAAAGTCCCAATCGCCCCGGTGTCAATCAGTAGCGGATCGTCACCGGTCGCAGCGACCGACTCGATCACGGTCAGGTTCCAGAGCGGAGACGAGCTACCACTGTTCCTTAGCGGGAATATGTATTGGCTCGAATGCTGACTGAGGTCCAGGTCGGCTCCGGTTGCGCTGTCAACTACCAGCACGTTCGGGTTGAACCCGGCGTCCCGCAGATCGGCAACCCCGTTGCGAACTCGAGCGATCAGGTCGGCCCCAGAACCACCAGAGCCGGCACCCGACACAATCGCAGCATAAGCTGCGGCGTCGATCGCGGTTTCAATCTGGAACCGAAGCTCATTGTTAAAGAACTCCCGGGCGGAACCCACCGACTCCAAAACGCTGTTCGGAATCCCACTCGTAACCACCGCGGCCTGTTGCAGTTCGACCAGGACCGCCGTCAAAGTCACCGCCACAT
>CAZDGO010000522.1:0-1854 GCA_964504825.1 uncultured Gaiellales bacterium | reverse complement strand
TAGAGCGGCTATTCAACCAGAGCGAACGATATGCCCGTGTCTACGCACGTCAAGAGATGCCTCTGCGTCGTTCCTTTGAGGAGCACCGGCGCATCTTTCAGGCGTTCCGGGACGGTGATCACGAGCTTGCCGAACGTCTCACCGCCCAACATATCCTCCAAGGCAAGACCACACTCGCGGCAATGGTCTCGGCCGACCTAGAGGTGAAGGTCGAACTAGGGGAAGTCCCCACGAGATGAGTCTCAGTTCCGCCACCTCTGGTAACCACATCTACGAGTGGTGGACACCTGCGGCGTGGAGGTGAGCGGAGTGCTCGGCTACGAGACCGCCGACGTGGTGGTGGTCGGCTCGGGGATGGCGTCCCTCGCGGCAGCTATCTCTGCAGCCGAGGCAGGAGCGTCGGTGGTAGTCGTTACCCGCCGCAAGATCGGGCGCTCTGGATCGTCAGCGATGACCTCCGGAGGTTACGCGGCGGTCCTGGAGGACACAGACGACGACCACCGGGACTTGCATTTCGAAGACACAATGCGAGGCGGCGCCGACATCGCTGACCCGCGTCTCGTACGAATTCTCTGTGACGAGGGCCCCCGGGCGATGGAGGATCTGGAGAAAATCGGTGGGGCCTTCAAGAAGGCCAACGGGCGCTATGCCCTGTCAGGGTCGGGGGACCATTCCCGTCCCCGAAGCCTGGGGGCGGCAACCCACGTCGGCACGGACTTCACCGTTCCTCAGGCAGATCGTGCCGCCCAGCTGGGGGTGCGGGCCCTCGAGTTCCTTTCCGTCACAGACATACTGCTTGCAAACGGTGAGGCGGTCGGTGTTCTGGCTGTCGACTCCCGCGATAGCAATCAAATAGTCGTGGCCTGCGGAGCGGTGGTGGTCGCGGCCGGTGGTGCGGGGCAGCTGTTCCCCGTGACATCCAACCCGATTGAGGTCACCGGAGGTGGCTACGCCCTGTGCGCGAGAGCGGGGGCGTTCATGCGCGACATGGAATTTATCCAGTTTTATCCGTGGCGCTGCATTGACCCTTTCCCCAAAGGGCGGGTGGCGATACAGCCGGCAACGTTCACTGTGGGCGGGAAGATGTTCAACTCCGAGGGCGATCGGTTCATGGTTCACTACGAACCGGACCGCATGGAGGCCACCACCCGTGACATCTCCGCCCGGGCCATCTTCGACCAGGTGCGGCGAGGGCTTGGCGTGGGCGGTGGCGTGCGGCTCGATCTGTCGGATCTGACCGAGCGGGACATGGCCGAGACCAACCCGAAGGTGTACAAGATGCTTCCCCGGCTAGGCATCGACCACCAGACCTATCCGTTTGTGGTGACACCCGAAGCGCATTACTTCATGGGAGGGGCCGCCATCGATGAGAGCGCTCAGACCAGCGTCCCGCGGCTGTTTGCGGCTGGGGAGTCGGCCGGAGGGATCCAGGGCGCCAACCGCCTCTCCAACAACGCCCTCCCCGAGACTCTCGTGTTCGGGTCCAGAGCCGGACGCCGCGCCGCCGAAGTAGCGGCGAACTCGACCCGGCCACAACCCGATGCCGGCCAGCTCGGAACGGCCCTCGCCGACCTTGAGCGGGCCCGCGCAGGAGAGTCCCTCACGCTGGATCGAGGCGTCATCCAGAAACTGGCATGGGAATCACTCGGCATCGTCCGAAACGGCGGCCAGATGACCGAAGCAAGAAAACGCCTGGACGATATCAGGAGCAGGTTGTCTGAGGGCGGGGCCACCAACCCCGCTGACCTCCAGACCTGGCTCGATCTGTCATTCATGTGTGATACCGCACGTCTCGGTCTTGAAGCCGCTTTGTTCCGCACGGAAAGCCGCGGCGCCCACTACCGGGAGGACTAT
>CAZDGO010000521.1:0-1856 GCA_964504825.1 uncultured Gaiellales bacterium | reverse complement strand
GAGCTCGCCCGGGAGCAGCCGCTCGCCGCCGTGGCGCTCCCCCAGGGGCACTGGTGGCAGGACGTCGACACGCCGCAGGACCTGCGCAGGGCCGCGAGGCGGCTCCGTCGATCGCTCACCAAGCAGGAGGACGGGCCGGTGTCCCGGCATGTCAACCGCCCCGTGTCGACCAGGATGTCGATGGCGCTCGCCCACCTGCCGATCCACCCCGACGTCGTCTCGCTTGCCGCGCTCCTCCTCGGCGTGCTCGCGGCCTGGCTCCTTGCGAGCGGCCGCGGCATCGTCGGAGGGATCCTGGTGCAGATCGCCTCCATCCTCGACGGTGTCGACGGCGAGATCGCCCGCCTCCAGATGCGCGCCGGTCCCGGCGGCGCCCTGTTGGACGGCGTGCTCGACCGGCTGGCCGATGCAGTGATCGTCGCCGGGCTCGCGCTCTGGGCTCTCGATACCGGAAGCGACCCGGGACGGGTCATCGCCCTCGCCGTGGCGGCAACGACCGGAGCCATGCTCTCGATGGCGACGAAGGACCGGATCGCGGCACTCGGCATCCCGCCGGTGCCGCAGCGCTTGATCGGCTTCCTGCTCGGCGGCCGCGACGCCCGGCTCCTGATCGTCGCGATCGGCGCCTTGTTGGGCCAACCCGTCGCGATCCTGGTCGTCCTCATCGCGACGTCGGCCCTTAGCCTGGCCGCGCGCCTGTTGCTCGTGCGAACCACGTTGCGGGGTGCCTGGCGGCCCCGGTAGCTCGCCCTAGGATCGGGGTCTCAAGGGGAAGCCACTTGAGGCGGGTCCGGTGCTTCCGGCTTCGAATCGGATGGCTGCCGGTCGCTCCTGCCGCAGGACCATCCTCGAAGGCGCCCTATCGAGCAGCGTAAGGCCATCCCGGCCGAATCCGTCCATCTCCACCCCGATCGAAACCTACTCAGATGCAAGGGATGCTCGCGAAAGGCGACCTTGAGGCGAAGAATATACGCGTGCCCACGCCCTTACGCTGGGTAGACTCCGATCAGAAGGCGAGCCCTCGGCCCTCGGCCCCCGTGCCCTCGTGCCCTCGTGCCCTCGTGGGCCCTGTAGAAAACCTCTCCCGCGCAGGTCATGCAACCCCTTCGTGAGCATCCGGGGACGGAATGATGCCGCTGCGGGGACGCGCTGATGGGTAGTTGGGGACGTCCGAACGAACAGCAGCCCCTACGACGTAGCTGGCGAGCCCGTTGACTCGGCCTCAAGTTGTTGAGAGCCGCGCTACCTGCCCGCCCGCCACAACGCCCCGCCTACGACAGCACAGGCGAACGTGAGGCCGATCCGCAAGAGCTTGTGATGGTCTAGCGGGCAGTAGCGCCCGCACTTGGGGCGTCATGCCTTCTGAGCGGATCACGTACGGGCACGGTGTGACGGCGCCCCCCGGCCGCATCGGCTCGTCTGGGGTTGGCGAGCCAGACCACGAGCTTGTAGACGAGGCCGGCGGCGGCACTCGCGAGCACGACCGGGACCACTTTCCAGCGGAACTTCCACAGGCCTACGAAGCTGATCGTGGCCACGACCACGGCGAACCACACCACCGAGGACCAGACGGGCACCGGTATCGGGCCACCGAAGACGTACACGTCGCGGACCTGTGCGAAGAGCGTCTGGATCCCGAACCACATGCAGGAGCCTCTGCCCTAGCGATCCGAGCGCAGGTCTTCGACCAGGGAGTCGAGGCGGGCACCCATCAACCTGTCGAGCTCCGTCGGGTAGGTCGATCCGTACCGCTCGGCCACCGCAGGCGCTCGTTCCCGGAAGAAGTCCACGATGTCGACCACCGAGGCGGGCATGGTCGAGTTCGTCGGAGCGGTGTCGCGTTCGCCTCTCGCCAT
>CAZDGO010000520.1:0-1860 GCA_964504825.1 uncultured Gaiellales bacterium | reverse complement strand
CCGAACGAGTAGTCGCACCGTCAATAAAGGTGCGCAGTACTTGCGGCCCGGCGAGCTGGAACGCGAGTCCCAACCCTAGTAGTGCGGCGAGGAGGAGGACGCTGCGCCACTGTGGACGAAGATAGGAGGTCAGGAGCTCACTACGACGGACCATGTCACGCTGAGTGGGTGGAGCCTCGCTAGCGAGAGTAGTCAGATTGCTTTTCCCAGTAGGTGAGACCGGTGCGTCTACCCGGCGCCGGCGCTTGTGGAGAGTGACCGACGGTCTGGTAGGGCCAGGCTGGCCCGGCGCCCAACTCGCACTCAGCGTAGGCGAACCGGTGACTCAATCCAATCTCTCGACCGTATTGTTTTGCGGGGCCCACTCTTGCTACAGTTAGATTGAGAGGGGAGAGGTTTTCCCCGAGGCGGGCGAGCTCGGTGCCTCGCGGGGCCTGTCGAGCGATCACCGCGAACGGTCACACGGCACGCAGGTATTGCGGCTGGTCAGAGCGAGATGAGTGATGGTGGGGGATGAGTGACAACGGCTGACTCGCCTAAGCCTGGAGGGGGCGATGCTCGCCTCGCTGCTCGAGGGGAAGCAGTTGAGGCCAACCTGATCGAGCACTACGCATATCTCGGTACAGCGCCCGGTGCTGAGATGGGAGACGAGGGCGATCTGCTCTGGGTGATCACCGGTGCAATGTCGGCGACGCAGAACGGCGTGGTGGGGGCGAAACTGGGGCAATTGGAGGCGAGCGCACTCGACGACCGAATTGAGGGTGTGATGCGCCGGTTCCGCGAGCGCCGCGTAAACATGAGCTGGTGGGTGGGGCCGACAACCCAGCCGGCCGGGCTCAGCACTACGCTTGAAGCACACGACTTGCCGAAGGGTGGGTCTCCGGGGCTGGCCGTCGACCTTGATTGCTTAGGCGAGTCCACCGCAGGACCCACGGGGATCGAGATCGTCCAGGTGTCGGACGAAGCGCAGCTGTGGCAATGGATAGCGGTTCACGGCCACGACTACACCGAACAGAGCAGGCGCGAACACGTCGAGCTCTACGCAGGTCTTGGGCTCAACGCCAAAGCGCCGTGGCGCCACTTCCTCGCTTTGGTGGACGGGAGACCGGTGGGCGCGTCCTCGCTGTTCTTAGGGAGCGGCGCGGCAGGGCTCTACAACGTTGCGACGGCGCCTCATGCGCGGCGGCAGGGAGTCGGCACTGCCACTTCGCTGGCAACACTTCAGGCGGCGCGCGCTGAGGGGCACAAGCTCGGGGTGCTTCAGTCTTCTGCTGCTGGGAACGGCGTTTATCGGAGCCTGGGCTTTGAACGCTGCTGCTGGTTCTGGCAGCACTATTGGGTGCCGAGGTAGCTCCGTTCGCAAGCTAGGGGCTCGCCACACTATCGGCGGGCCGCACAGGTGGGCATAACCCCATCCGGTCCGGTGACCCTGTGCAATGAGAATCACGCTTCTGCGGTACTGCACCACCGGTCCCGTTGTCTGACGCTCTTCCGATAACCGCGGGCGGGCTCACCACCGCCCCGCCACGAGATCGGACACCGCGCGAGCCGCCGGTTCGTAGCCCAACTTGGCCCAGTCGAGGAGGTGGAAGAGCTTGAACACGTCCTTGGCGTCCTCGTACGAGGGGTCCACACGCGCGGCCGATCGGTAGGCATCCCAAAAGGCTGGCGGGACTCGGCGCTGGTGCTTCGCCCCCTCGACGCCGAGCTCGAAGGCGGCAAGCGCCCAGCGCGGCTCGCGGAAGCCGAAGTCCTCCAGGTCGAAGTGGCCACTGAGCCGCCAGCCGTCACCCGCGACCGCCGCGATTGCCTGCAGCCCATCGAAGTGGGAGAGGACGTACCTCTCCGCCGGCACCCACC
>CAZDGO010000519.1:0-1861 GCA_964504825.1 uncultured Gaiellales bacterium | reverse complement strand
TCACTTCCCAGACAAGCCCGTCGACCATCTCGCCGTAGGCGGCGTCGGGGTCGGAGTAGACGTAGCGGGGCTCGCGGATGAAGCGCCCCTGCACGTAGGCTTTGGTCGTATCGTCGGCTGCGAAGATGCCGTTCTTGGCGCCGGCCTCTACGGCCATGTTGGCCATGGTGAGGCGGGACTCGATCGACAGGCCATCGATGGTCGAGCCGGTGAACTCCATGGCCTGGTAGAGAGCTCCGTCCACTCCCGTTTGCCCGATGGTGTAGAGAATGAGGTCTTTGCCGGTGACGTACGGCTGCAGCCCGCCCTCGATCACGAACTTGATCGACTCGGGCACCCGGAACCACACCTCCCCGGTGGCCATGGCGCCGGCCAGGTCGGTGGAACCCACGCCGGTGGCGAAGGCGCCCAAGGCTCCGTAGGTGCAGGTGTGGGAGTCGGCCCCGATCACCACGTCGCCCGGGCCCACCAGGCCCATCTCGGGAAGCAGGGCATGCTCCACCCCCACCCGGCCCACGTCGTAGAAGTGGCGGATGCCATAGCGCTTGCAGAACTCGCGCATCTGCTTGACCAGCTGGGCGGTCTTGATGTCCTTGTTGGGGGTGAAGTGATCGGGGATGAGGGCGATGCGCTCCGGGTCGAACACGGAGTCGAAGCCGGCCTTCTCGAATTCGTCGATAGCCACGGGAGCAGTGATGTCGTTGCCCAGGCAGAAGTCTACCTTGGCCATGATCAGATCGCCCGGCTCCACCGCGTCCTTGCCGGCGGCGCGGGCCAAGATCTTCTCAGTGATGGTCATACCCATGGGTCTAGAGACCTTTCGGTGTCGTGGTTCGCGCGGACGTAACGGCGGCGCGCAGGACGCCGGACTGCAGTTTCTCCCCCTAGCCGGGGAGGAGCGGGAGCTGGGCCCGGGCGGCCCGGCCACGGAGGAGGCCGTGCGTCTGCATCAAGGTGTTAATTTTAGACGCCGGGGGGCGGATGCGCAACCAGAGCGCTACACTTGAGCCCAAGAGAGGAGGCGCCCCGTGAACGAAAACCCGCATGCCGCAACGCGGCCGTCAAGTGACGCAGTAGCCGCAGCCGACCCAACGCCACGCAGGACGTCCCGCCATGTGTTCCGTGCACTGGTCCTGACGGCGGGCGCGGGCCTGCTGGCCGCGATGATTCTCGTCGTCGGCACCAACCTGTTTACCATGTGGCAGGGCGGTCGTCACCGGGTCGCCGCACCGAGCGAGGCGCCCAACGCCGAGGTGGCCATCGTCCTGGGCGCGAAGGTGTGGCCCAGCGGTACACCCTCCAACATGCTGCAGGACCGGCTACTGACCGGCATCGAGCTGTATCACCAGGGAAAGGTCGGGAAGCTGCTCCTCTCAGGCGACCATGGGCGCGTGAGCTACGACGAGGTGAACGCCATGCGCGCGTTCGTGCTGGATCGCGATGTGCCGCCCGAGGATGTGTTCATGGACCACGCGGGCTTCAGCACCTATGACACCATGTACCGGGCCCGCGACGTGTTCCAGGTGCGCGACGCTCTGGTGGTGACGCAGGGCTTCCACCTGGACCGGGCCGTGTACACCGCCCGCGCTCTGGGCCTGGAGGCAACCGGGGTGCCCGCCGACCTGCACGCGTATCACAACGCCGGCCGCTTCGCCGCCCGCGACTGGCTGGCCCGCTGCAAAGCGCTCCTACAGTTGCACCTTCTTCACGCGACACCGCGATTCCTCGGTCCACCGATCCCGATCAGCGGCGACGGCCGAGTGACCGCGGGGTAGGTCGGCGACCACGCACGCTCGCGACGCGGCGCGCCCGGCATCGGGAAACCAATGCGCATCGACGCGGCGTACCTGGCGGCGCCGCC
>CAZDGO010000518.1:0-1864 GCA_964504825.1 uncultured Gaiellales bacterium | reverse complement strand
CCACGTTGAACTGCTTGGCAAGCTCGGTCTCGTTCGGCAGCTTCTCCCCGGGCTGGAGGTTGCCCAGCAGGATCTCTCGCTGGATGCTGTGGGCTACCTTCTCGAAGAAGCGTTCGGTCTTGAGGGGTTTGAACATCTGCGCCATGGCTGTGAGCTACCCCCCTCTGACGTGTTGACAGCCGCGACTACCTGTTCATATAATCTTATCGTCAGACGTTCGGGTCAGTCAACGCCCCGCTTCTGACGGGGGGATCATCTTCGCGTCGAGCCGGGGGACTATGCTCACGGGCATCCATCACACCAGCATCACCGTCAGCGATATGGAGCGTTCCATCGCCTTCTATCGTGATCTGTTGGACTTTACGCTGATCTGGGATTCACAGGCGCTCGGCCTCGTCTTCGAGGGGCCGATGGCCGATGCGGTCACGGGCTGTCCGGGGACGTCGCAGCGTCTGGTGTTCCTCGAGGTGTGCGGACAGCGTCTCGAGCTCGTGGAGTACACGCCCACGGGCAAAGAGCAGGTAGGCAACAAGCCGAGCGATACCGGCAGCGTTCACGTCTGCTTCCTTACCGACGACATCGAGGAGCTTCACGGCCGCTTGGTGGAGAACGAGGTCGTGCTGCATTGCGCCCCACAGGAGATAGGAGAGACGAAAGTCTTCTACTTCCGAGATCCAGATGGGGTCGTTCTCGAGGTCATGGGGGGTACACCGATCGTATAGGCGTTCGGCGAGGAGTTTCGGGCGGGGTGCGCCTTGACAGAGGTGATCTTCGAGCGATAGTCTTATCGTCAGACGTTAGCTTCTCAGAACGTCGGGGGGCAGGCCACGTCCGCGGGGACGTACGTCAAAGGGGGACAGTCTTGCACGGGGATTTTCTCAATCGTGAGATGGAGACCCTGACGCCGCAGGCGTTGCGGCGCATCCAGGAGACCAAGCTCGCGACGCAGGTATGGTACGTCTACGAACGCTCGCCGTTCTATCGCAGGAAGTTCGCCGAAGCAGGCCTGAGACCCGAGGACGTCACGACGCTCGAGGGGCTGACCCGGCTGCCGTTCACCACCAAAGAAGAGCTGCGCGACAGCCAGCTCGCCGATCCTCCGCTCGGCAGCCACGCGGCCGTGCCGATGAGCGATATCATCCGCATCCACTCCTCAACAGGCACCACCGGCCGCCCGAGCTATGTGGGCATCACCCGGCACGACGCCGCGGTCTGGACGGATCTCACCTGCCGCTCGCTCTACGCCCAGGGCGTGCGCAAGGAGGATGTCGTCATCCATGCAGTGGGTCTCACCATGTTCGTGGGCGGGCTCCCATCGAAAGACGCGACCGAGGCCCTCGGGGCCACGCTGGTGCCTATCGGCACGGGGGCGTCGGAGAAGGTGGTCATGGCGCTCCAGACGCTCAGGGCCAACGTGCTCCACTGCACTCCTTCGTACGCGGTCTACCTGGCCGAGTATGTGCGCTCACACTACGGCTTGGACCCGCGTGAATTGGGCCTTGAGCGCATCATCAGCGGCGCCGAGCCGGGTGCGGGCATCCCGGCGGTGCGGCAGCGCATCGAGGGCGATTGGGGAGCCTGGTTGACTGAAGGTCTGGGCAACGCCGACATGGCCCCCATCATCTTCGGCGAGTGCCCCGAGCAAATGGGCATGCACTTCAATGCCCAGGAATACATCATCCCCGAGATCATCGACCCCGAGTCAGGCGCGCCACTGGCCCTGGAAAAGGGGGTCTCCGGAGAACTTATCTACACCGCCATCGACCGGAAGTGCTGCCCTCTCCTGCGCTTCCGCACCCGCGACCGGGTGGTCGTGACCATCACGCCGACCGCCTCTGGAAAGACGCTCTGCTACAACGCGCCC
>CAZDGO010000517.1:0-1865 GCA_964504825.1 uncultured Gaiellales bacterium | reverse complement strand
GACTGTGGACCCCTCGACGTGTGCCTGGTGATCGGTAGTCCACTGGCCGAGTTCATCCTCTCCGTGCGTCCGGACAAGTCCCGCCTCATCGACGGACCACAGGCTCTCTCCCTCCTGGAGGACGCTCACCGGCGGGGTAACGTGCACACCGCGTGGTTCAAGGAGGCCGCTTTCGGGCGCCTCTACGCGATCTGCAATTGCTGTTCATGCTGCTGCGCGGGATTGTCGGCCATGCGGGGCGGCATCGATGCCGTGGCCCCTTCCGGCTACGTGGCCCAGGTGGAGTCAGGGCTCTGCGACGGCTGCGGTGCGTGCGTACGGGCGTGCCCGGTGGGCGCGGTCACCATCCCAGCGGCGGCCGGTGTCGCTCGGGGAACGGCGCGCGTCGCTCCTGGGGAGTGCATCGGCTGTGGCGTGTGCGTCGATCGCTGCTCTCGCGGTGCGCTTGGTCTGGAACAGGCACATGGGGCGTCACTACCGCTGGAGGGTCCCTGGGTGCCGGGCCTGCGTGATCCGGTGCCCGCCGGCCGCCGCGGGGCTCCGTGGTAGACTGCCCCCATGGACCGTGGGGCCATCGCCTTCTTCGACCTCGACGGCACCCTTGTCGTAGGCCAGACCCAGCAGCTTCTGGTGTCGTTCTTGCGCCGTCGGGGGCTCGTCGGGTGGCGGTACCTTCTGGGAGTGGGGATCTGGTTCGCGGTCTACAAGCTGGGGCTGATCAACGTCACCGATGCGGCCCGTGCCAAGGGCGCAGAGCTGATCGCCGGGCACTGGGTCGACGAAATCGACCGGCTCATGGACGAATTCGCGAAGGAGGCGCTTCAGTCCCGGCTCCACCCGGGCGCCATGGCGGCGTTGAACGAGCACCTGCTGGCCGGCGACACGGTGGTGGTGCTCTCCGCGGCCATCGATCCGCTCGTGCGATCGCTGGGCCGCATGGTCGGCGCCGAGGCCTGCGAGGGCACCCGTCTGGAGGTGGCCGAAGGGCAGTACACCGGTCGCATCGAGGGGCGGCATCTGTACGGGCCCGAGAAGGCCCGGTTCGCTCGGCGTTACTTGGAAGAGCGGGGAGTCGACCCGGCTCGTTGTGCCGCATATGCCGACCATGAGACCGACATCGACCTGCTGCGTCTGGTGGGTCGGCCGGTGGCGGTCAACCCTCGTCCGGGACTGCTGAGTACGGCGACGGCCGAGGGCTGGCGGGTGATCGCGTGAGACCGATGGGATACGACGAAGGGGAGTGCGTGAGCGGCGTGACGGAGCTCGATCAACTGGCGGTCAACACGATCAGGGTACTGGCTATCGAAGCCGTGGAGAAGGCCAAGTCTGGACATCCCGGCATGCCGCTGGGGGCTGCCCCCATGGCCCACGTCCTCTGGTCGCGGCATCTGCGCTACGATCCGGCCGACCCGGATTGGCCCGACCGCGATCGTTTCATCCTGAGCGCGGGTCATGGTTCTATGCTGCTCTACACGCTGTTGCACGTGGCGGGCTACGATCTCATCCTCGACGACATCGAGCACTTCCGCCAGTGGGGCAGCCGGACGCCCGGGCACCCCGAGCGTGGTCACGCTCCCGGCGTCGAAGTCACGACAGGTCCTCTTGGGCAGGGCTTCGCCAACGGGGTGGGCATGGCCATCGCCGAGGCCTTCCTGGCGGCCACGTTCAACCGCCCGGAGCATGAAGTGGTCGGCCATCATGTGTACGCGATAGTCAGCGACGGCGACCTCATGGAGGGCATCTCCTCCGAGGCGGCCTCCTTGGCCGGCCACCTGGGCCTGGGCAAGATGGTCTATCTGTACGACAACAACCATATCTCCATTGAGGGCTCCACCGACCTCGCCTTCACCGAAGATGTGGCGCAC
>CAZDGO010000516.1:0-1872 GCA_964504825.1 uncultured Gaiellales bacterium | reverse complement strand
GTCGATTGGAGCTGGCGCATCTACCCTTCAGTGCGGAGTTTTCCTTTCGTCGAGATGGAGTACACCCTGCCGCTGGTCGAGGGACCGGCGGCGATGCGCGAGGTGCGCCAGATCATGCGGACGCGGCACCCGGACTGCACCTGGGCGGTCGAGTACCGCACGCAACCAGGCGAACAGAGCCTGCTCAGCCCGACGCGGGGCGCGGAGAGCGTCACCATCAGCCTGCATCAGGCAGTGGACCTTCCCTACGAACCCCTGTTCCGCGACGCGGAGGCGATCTTCCGCGGCCACGATGGCCGACCCCACTGGGGCAAGCTACATTTTCTGGAGCGGGATGAGATCGCCCGGCTCTATCCAGGGCTTTCGGCGTTCCAGGCGATGCGCGCCGAGCTGGACCCGAGCGGGGTGTTTACGAACGCGTATCTGGCGAGGCTGGGACTGGGGGCAGATACGTCCGCGCCAGCGCGGTGATCACCGCGTCGGGGTCCTTGTCGATCACCCGCAACAGCGTTTTCGCCGCACTGTCCGGGTAGCTCGCTCCCTGTTCCCAGTCGCGCAGCGTCCCGAGCGGGATCTCGAACCGCGCCGCAAACTGCTCCTGCGTCAACTTGAGGCGCTCGCGGATCCGGCGCGGATTGGGCACCGGCCGCATCCGCGCCAGCTCCTCGTCGGTCAGCGGTGGATTGTCCGGATCGGAGAGGGCGTTCGCCTCGATCTCCTCCTCCGTCATTGCCTCCAGCCGCGCCCAGTCATACGGATTCCGGATGTAGACTAGGGGAATGAGACGACTGCACGTTCCCCCGCACCTGACCTTGGACGAGCTCGAGCAGCGGTATCGGCGCGCGAAGGATCCGGTCGCCCGCAGTCATTGGCACATCCTGTGGTTGCTGAGCAGCGGCACGCCCACGGCCGAGGTGGCGCGGGTGACGCGCTACTCGGTGAATTGGGTGCGTGAGATTGCGCGGCGCTCCCGCGAGGATGGCCCGGGCGGCATCGGTGACCGCCGCCACGCCAACCCGGGCGCGGCTCCCCTGCTGGATGCGGGGCAGCAAGCGCAGTTACGAGTAGCCCTGGGCGGTCCGGCCCCGCACGGCGACCTGTGGACCTGTCGCAGCGTGGCGGCCTGGATGAGCCAGACACTGGGGCGACCGGTGAGCGAGCAGCGTGGCTGGGAGTGGATGCGCCGCCTCGGCTTGACCCCGCAACAGCCACGCCCGCGCGAGACCCGTGCCGATCCCGCCGCGCAGGCGGCGTTCACAAAGGGGGGCTCGCCAAGCAGGTTGCCGCGGTGAAGGCGGCCCATCCGACCGCGACGGTCACGCTGTGGGCCGAGGACGAACACCGGCTGGGCTTGTTGCCGGTGGTGCGCCGGGTGTGGGCGCCCAAGGGGCAGCGCCCCATCGCCCATGTTCGCCGCAAGTACCAGTGGCTCTACGTCTACGGCTTCGTCCGGCCCAGCACCGGGCAGAACTGGTGGTGTCTCTTGCCGGCGGTGACGGTCCCAGCGATGGCACTGGCCTTGGCCGCCTTCGCCCGTGATGAACGGATTACCGCCACGCATCGCGCCGTGCTGGTCGTCGATCAGGCGGGCTGGCACACCAGTCCCGCGTTGGTGCTCCCGGACGGCATCGATCTGGTGTTCCTGCCATCCGCCTCACCGGAGCTGCAACCGGCCGAGCGCCTCTGGCCGCTGGTCGATGAACCGATAGCCAACCGGGCCTTCCCTGATCTGGATGCGCTGGAGGCGGTGCTGGTGGGTCGCTGCCGCACCCTCGAAGCCGATCCCCAGCGCCTCAAAGCCCACACCCACTACCACTGGTGGCCGCCCGAGCCGCTCCCAGGATACCCACGGTGATCACTCGGATTCCGTAT
>CAZDGO010000515.1:0-1875 GCA_964504825.1 uncultured Gaiellales bacterium | reverse complement strand
GCCCGGAGATTGTCGGCATTGGCCAGCGCCGTAATAAGCCGGTCCATCAGATCAGCATTTTCGCTCTCGAGCGTGGCGCACCGCTCGCACATAGCGGCTAGCCCCGCTTCGCCGTCCGCCGGTGGCCCGGAAGGGCGCGCGCGCCAGCGCTATCTGTTCGAGCATGTGGTGGCCGGCATCGGTGGCTACGGCAACTGCATGGGCATCCCCACTGTGGGCGGCGAGGTCTACTTCGACGACGCCTATTCCGGCAACTGCCTGGTGAACGCCATGACCGTCGGCCTCGTGCGGCACGATCACATCGTGGGCAGCCGGGCTGCCGGGCCGGGAAACCACGTGGTGCTGTTGGGGTCGAAGACCGGGCGTGACGGCATCGGGGGCGCGAGTGTGCTCGCCAGCCAGGAGTTCGACGAGACCCTGGAACAGAAGCGGCCCTCGGTGCAGGTGGGCGACCCCTTCACCGAGAAGAAGCTGCTCGAGGTATGTCTTGAGCTCCTTCACGCGGGCCGGTTCGTGGCCCTTCAAGATCTGGGGGCGGCGGGCATCACGTCGTCGGCCGCCGAGATGGCGCACAAAGGAAGCGTGGGTATCGACATCCACACCGACCGGGTGCCGCTGCGCGAGCCGGGCATGGCTTCTTGGGAGATCATGATCAGTGAGAGCCAGGAGCGGATGCTGGCCGTGGTCACGCCGGCGCAGATGGAGGTGGTGCAGGAAGCCTGCGCCCGCTGGGATGTGGATTGCACCATCGTCGGCGAAGTCACCCGCACGGGGCGCCTGCGGGTGTTCCACGCGGGGGAGCTGGTGGGCGATATGCCCGCCGAAGCGCTGGCCGAGGCGCCTACGTATGTGGTGCCCCAGGAACGGCCTGCCCACGAGGTCGACGAGCCCCTCGACCCCGCGACGTGGCCGACGCCCGAGGCTCCTCTGGACGCGATCCTGCTCGACCTGATGCACTCGCCCAACATCGCCAGCCGTCGTTGGGTGTGGGAGCAATACGATCACCAGGTGCAGCTGAACACGGTGGTCCTCCCTGGGGGCGATGCGGCGGTGCTGCGGGTTAAGCGCACCGGGGCGGGCCTGGCGTTGTGCACCGACGGAAACGGTCGCCACACCTACCTCGATCCGTACCGCGGGGGCAAGGCCGCTGTTGCCGAGGCGGCCCGCAATGTGTCGTGCGTGGGAGCCGTCCCCATCGCGATCACCAACTGCTTGAACTTCGGGAACCCGCAGAAAGGCGCTGTTTCCTCGCAGTTCGCCCGCGCGATCGAGGGAATGGCCGAGGCGTGCGAGGCGTTCGGCACTCCGGTGATCTCGGGCAACGTCTCCTTCTACAACGAGAGTTTCGGCCAGGCCATCTATCCCACTCCCGTGGTGGGGATGCTTGGGCTGCTCGACGATGCGGCCGCGCACTGCGTCTCCGGGTTCGTCGCCTCGGGCGATGTCGTGCTGTTGATGGGCGACGCGTCGCCTGCGCTTGACGGCTCCGAGTATCAGAAGCGGTGGTTCGGGCGGGTGGAAGGGCGCATCCCCGACGTCGACCTGCAGGCTGAGATGCTGCTGCAGGGTGTGCTGCGTCGGGCGGTGGCCGACGGCATGGTGCGTTCCGCCCACGACTGCTCCGATGGCGGACCCGCCGTTGCCTTGGCTGAATGCTGCCTGCAGGGGCAGGTCGGAGCTCAGGTGACGCTCGAGGGTCTGCTGGGGCGGGCCTTCGGCCGCCCCGACATCGCTCTGTTCGGCGAGACGCCCACGTTGGTGGTGGTGAGCGCGGCGCCGGAGGTATCCGGAGCCTTCCAGAAGCTGTGCGAGGGTGCGGGTGTGGCCTGCGCGGTGCTTGGCAACGTCGGGGGCGACGGCCTGGCGGTGACGATC
>CAZDGO010000514.1:0-1877 GCA_964504825.1 uncultured Gaiellales bacterium | reverse complement strand
CGGGCGGCGTGGTAGGCCTTGCGAAAGGCCGAGAGGCCCCCAAGGCGAGCGAAAAGGCGAGGCGAGTTGTGACGCGCAGAAGTAGCGGACGGGTTACCGGCGGATCGCCTTCGGTTCAGGGGCTCCCGGCGAGCTTGGCAGCCAAGCAACTGTGTAAATGGGCGCGGACAGCACCTGATAGTTCAGCGCTGGACACACCCGCAATAGCCCCTGCCGGAAGCACCCCGCACCACAGACGATGGGAGCCGGTTTGAAGCCTTAGCTCACTTCAAGGCACCGGCGGACATGAGCGCCGAGATCGGCGGCAGCCTCGTTCGCTCAACGTTGATCGAGAAGGCTCTGCCGCCACTGGATTTGCAACTGGTAGCTAGTCGACGCGATTGCCTCTATCGCCACAAGATTCATCAAGCCAACGGCTGATAGGTCCAGGTGCAGTTGATTCGATACTCGTCGATGAAGAGTATCGGGTCGGCGGCGCGGGCGCCATCGGCCCGGTTCTGCAGAGCGTTGGCTATGCCGCCCCCATCGACTGCCACGACCGCCGGCCAGGTCGGTATCGCGTCGAGGACTTCCTGAGCGTCCGCCATGGTCGTGGAGTCGCCGTGGTCGAAGGCTTCGAGCCAGTACCCGGTCCATTCACATGCTGCCGTGAAAGCGAGAGAACCGCGGATCCCGGTTTCGCTTTCCCAGGTCTGTTCATTCGGGTTCAAGTAGTGCTCTTTCCACCGGTCGAAGGTCACACCCGGAGGTAAAGGAATGTCGACCGCTAGTAGATCCACGACCTGCTGGGCGTCTGCGGCCGGGAATCGGATCAGCTCCGAGCTATCGCACACCCACTCGGTCCCGTCGCCAACCGTCCAACACTCCTGGGATCTTTGCCCGGTCCGGGCGGTGACGATCGCGGCGGTGGTAGCAATCACAACGACTGCGAGGATCAAGATCCGCTTGCCGGGGCGTCTGCTGGTTGGCAGACCCTCAACAATCGCGTTCTGAAGCCTCTCACGGTTCGAGCTGACTTCAAGACCACCGAGCGGATCGGCCTCTCTGAGGAGCGTCATTTCATCCATCGTCATTCCCATCCTTCGATTCCATCCCGTTCCAACTCGGCCCTAAAACGAAGTCGAGCTTTGTGCAACCGGCTGCGGACGGTCGCCGATGACTTACCGAGAGCCGTGGCTATCTCGGCTGGGGTCAAACCGTCCCAGGCAACCAGGATCAGCAGTTCACAGTCCTTGGCACTGAGACGGGCCAAAGCCGCCCTGACGTCTTCTCCCTCGATCGAGGCATCGGCGGAAGGGGCTGCGACTTGTATCTGATAGCCGATCATGTCCACCATACGCTGCGCTCTTGCAGTGCTCCTCCGCCGATTCGCCAGCACCCGCCTCGCCACCCCGATCAGCCAGGCCCGTTCCAACCCGTCGGCCGGTATCTGATCGAGTTTCCGCCACGCAATCAGAAATGTTTCCGCCACGACATCGGCCGCTTCGTCGGTGCCGGCCCGCCTAAGCGCATACCTCAGCACCGCGCCGTGGCATTGGTCGAACAGCAAACCAAACTGCGCTTCGGAGCTCACCAATGCGCGCCCGCTCGGCATCGTCTGAGTAGAAACCACATCCATTCAAACCTTCCTGAAGCTGCGTCTCGGTAGTTGGAATGTCCACCAGCTCGAGAAACGTTGCTGCTGGCACCATCGATGGCCGGGCTGTGTGCGGAGTGAGACGGGTAGCGCCCCCACGAGGGAAAGTAATCGCGGATCCACCCGTCGTTCGACGCCAGATTCGGGTTGCCCTTGCGCAGCCCTGCATCGAGAGCATCAGCTCTTCCCCGTTTCCTCTCCGAGGAGCTTGCCGAGCGTGTTGTCGGCAAGGGGCGCGATG
>CAZDGO010000513.1:0-1881 GCA_964504825.1 uncultured Gaiellales bacterium | reverse complement strand
CCTTATCTGAACGACCCTGTGGCGTGAGTAGCATACCGGATTGGAGGCTGCCAGGTCGCGGTGGTAGCCCCCCGCTGAGAGGCCGTCGACCCCGGCCGAGAGGTCCACCGCCGCGATTTGCCGTCGACCTCAGCAGAGTGGCGCTACCTACGCACGGGCGTGGTGTTCTCAGGCGCCTTGGGAGCTACGGGCACGACGCCGGCAAGCTCGCCGATGACGTTCACCAGCTCGGCGTTGCTGGGCACCACCACTTTGGCGTTCTGAGAGAGTGCGCGCTCGACGGCTTCGAGCTTGCGCAGCACCTGGGCGTTGCCGATGAAGAACTCGTTGGCCGCCTCATTGACCAACTTGATCGCCTGCGCCTCTCCCTCGGCGGCCAGGATCTTGGCCTGCTTGATACCTTCGGCCTTCTTGATCTCGGCGCGCCGCTGACCGTCGGCCTGGGTCTCTACGGCCGTAGCGTAGTCTATGGCGGCGATCTTCTCGTTCTCAGCTTTGACCACTTTGTTCATGGTCTCCTGCACGTCGGTGGGTGGGTCGATCTCCTTGAGTTCGGTGCGCAGGATCTCGATGCCCCAGCTGGCCGTCTCGGACTTGAGTGTGCCGCGCAGCTCCTCGTTGATCCTGCCTCGCTCGCTGTTGGCCGACTTGAGCGTCAGCGTGCCGATGATGTTGCGCAGGGTCGTGCGCGCGAGGTTGACGATCTGGTTCTCGTAGTTGGTGACGTTGTACTGGGAGGATTTGACATTCTGCTCGTCGGCCTTCACTTTGAGGTAGACCTGGGCGTCAACCTTGGCATTCAGATTATCGTTGGTGATGATGGTCTGTGGTTGGGCTTCCACCAGCATCTCGCGGATATCGACCAGGAACATGCGTTCCACCAGCGGGATGATGATGTGGAAGCCCGGGTCGGCAAACCGGTCGTACTTGCCCAGGCGTTCCACCAGACCGCGGTGTGTGGGCCGGATGACTCTGAATCCCAGCACCAGGATGACCAGTACTGCTAGTGCCAACAAACTGGGGATCACGTAGTTCATGTGCTCGCCACCTTCCGGTCGGTGCGAATAGGGATCTCCCTGACCATGCTAGGCGGGTGGCGTTAGGGTGTCAAGGCGGGCGGGTTCGACCGATCGCCTCTCACGGCTCCTCTGGACGGCGACCTACTGCGGTGCGTAAGCTGTGCGCATGACGCGCGATGACGACACTCATCTCATGTGGCCCCCGGGCCCGCCGCTTACCGATCTGTGGCGGCTTGGTCCGTCGGAGGTCGTGTGCACCGTTGGGGGCGGCGGGAAGACCTCCCTTCTCGAACGTCTCGCTCGGGAGTACGAAGCCGAGGGATCGCTCGTGGTGCTCACTACCACCACCCACACATGGCCTCCGGCTGCCGGGGGACGTCCGCTGGTGATCGTGGATTCACCGGACGACATAGAGTGTCTCCGGGAGCTTCCGGCAGGCATGAGCCCCGTGGTCGGGCGGGGCCTCGACGAGGCCGGCAAACTGGTGGGAGTCCCGCCCGAGTGGATCCGCCGTCTGCGTGATCTTCCCTGGGCCGCCGCCGTGCTGATGGAGGCGGACGGCTCGAAAGGGCTGCCGCTCAAGGCTCCGGCGGAGTGGGAGCCGGTTCTCCCGGAGTGTGCGTCGCTGGTCGTGGGACTCGCCGGTCTCGAGGCGCAGGGAACCCCCCTCGATGACGCGCACGTGCATCGGGCAGACCGATTGGCGGAACTCCTTGGGTTGGCGCGGGGTGCGCAGGTGCCGCCCGCCCGCCTGGTCGATGCTGTTCTCGCGGCCTACGGGCCCAGTCTGCCGGGCCAGGCGGGGCTCTTCGTGGTGCTCAACAAGGCAGACCTGACGCCGCCGGAGGCCGGGCTGGTGCAG
>CAZDGO010000512.1:0-1882 GCA_964504825.1 uncultured Gaiellales bacterium | reverse complement strand
CGGCGAGGCTACGGTCGACGACGTCTACTTCATCAATAACCGCCACATCAACCACACCAACATCTGTAAGAACCGCTGCGACTTCTGCGCCTTCTCACGTGACGAGGGCGAGCAGGGCGCGTACCTCATGACCCTCGACGAGGTGCTTGCCAAAGCCCGTGCGGGCGAGGCCGAGGGGGCCACCGAGTTCCACATCGTGGGGGGCGAACATCCCGGCCTCTCCTATGACGCCATCCGGGAGATGATCGCCGGGCTCCATCAGGCCCATCTAGAAGTGGTTCTTACGGCGTTCACCGCCTCGGAGATCGTCCACTTCGCCCAGATTAGTGGCATGAGCGAAGAGGCCGTGCTGCTTGACCTGAAGTCCGCCGGACTCGGCGCACTTCCCGGTGGTGGGGCCGAAGTGTTTGCCCGCCGGGTGCGCGATATGGTGTGCGCCAAGAAGATCTCGGGAGAGAAGTGGCTGGATATCCACATGCTGGCCCACCGGCTGGGGTTGCCCACCAACGCCACTATGCTCTACGGTCATCGGGAGACCCTCGAGGAGCGGGTGGATCACCTAGTCCGTCTGCGTGAGGCTCAAGACCAGACCGGAGGCTTCGCGGCCTTCATCCCTCTGGCCTTCCATCCGCGCAACACCAAGCTGGCCGACCTGACGCCTACCACCGGGGTGGACGATCTCAAGATGCTGGCCGTGGGCCGGCTCATGCTCGACAACTTCCCTCACATCAAAGCCTACTGGGTGATGATCGGGCTCAAGCTCGCCCAAGTGAGCCTGTATTTCGGGGTCGACGACCTGGACGGCACTATCGTCGAAGAGACCATCACGAAGGCGGCCGGGTCCGAGGCCGGCCAGGCAGTGGCCCGCGACGAGCTCGTCCGTCTGATCCGTGACGCCGGCCGTGTGCCGGTGGAGCGTGACACGTTCTACCAGGCAGTCCGGCGCTACGACGCGTGAGCGGGCGACCCGCACGCACGCCCCCGGCGGAGACGCGATGACCGTTCGCGTGGGGCACATCGAGTTCCTGAACTGCTACCCGCTGTATTTCGGGCTTGAGCAGCGCGCCGCCGAAGGACTGGCCGGGGAAGCCGCTATCGAGCTCGTGCCCGGCGTGCCCACCGATCTCAACCGTATGCTGCTCTCCGGCACCATCGACTTCGGACCCATCAGCTCCATCGAGTATGGGCGTGGGTTCCGGCAGCTCCGGCTGTCCCGCCGGCTCTCGATCTCGTCGAACGGGGCGGTCGACAGCATCCAGCTGGTCAGTCGGCGGCCTCTGGAGGAGGTCGAGCGCATCGCCCTCACCCCCAAGAGCGCTACGTCGGTCACCCTGCTCAAGACCATCATGAAGTCGAAGTACGGACGGTCACCGATCTATGACGAACTCCTTCAGACGCCGGAGGAAGCGCTGCACGACCACGACGCCGTGCTCTTGATCGGCGATGAGGCCCTCGAGGCCCTGTACTATCCCCTGCCCGACACGCGGCTGTACGACCTGGGTCATATGTGGCGTGAGTGGACGGGCCACCCGATGGTCTACGCCGTGTGGGCCGCGCGGGAGGACTACCTGAATGCACATTCCGCCGAACTCCTGGCAGTAGAGGACGAGCTGGTGCGTTCCATGGACTACAGCCGGGAGGCGGCGCCCCGAGTGGTGCAGGCGGCATCCGAACTCTGGCGTTTCGATCGCCCCTGCCTCGATCGCTATTTCGAGGTATTGCACTACGGTTTCTCTGAAGAATATCGGGATGGGCTGCGGAAGTTCTTCGAGCTGGCCTACGAGGCCGGAGAGCTGGCCGACGTGCCCCAGCTGCGCTTCTTCGGGGGCGAGGGGGCTGCGAGGCAGGCGCCGGCCACGCCGCCGCACGTCGCCGACCGGGC
>CAZDGO010000511.1:0-1883 GCA_964504825.1 uncultured Gaiellales bacterium | reverse complement strand
GCATGGTGCTCGACAATTTGGCGACTATTTCTCAGACCACCGGCTGGCGAGCTGAAAGCGGCATCGTCGGCTGGTTGCCGATCTATCACGATATGAGTCTGATCGGACTGTATTTAATCGCCGCTTATTTACGTGGCCGTGGCTGTTTTTTCCCGGCCACCCGTTTTGGCCGTAATCCGGACCTCTGGATGCAACTGATGGCAGAAGAGCGCGCTGGTTATTCAGCGGGCCCTAATTTCGCTTTTGCGATGATGAATCGCCACGCTGAACGGCGGCCGCCGACCGGCATGTTCTTGTAGACGCGCACGCGCACCATGCGCACGTCGTTGGAGCTGACCAGAAGGCTGCTGTTGTTGGGGTCCGTCAACGGGCGGACGGAGATCTGCCGCGAATACAACCAGCTCCCTCCGGCCATCGGGAGGTTGGCGCTCAGTGCGTCGCCGGCGGGGTCGGTCAATGCGCCGAGCGTCGTCAGGCGGTCTCTGAACGACGTGCCGTCGTTATAGTCGTCGATGACGGTGATTGTGGTCTGATTGTTTACCTGGACGAGCGCCTTCAGCTCTTCCAGCATCGAGATGGCCTTCTCCGTGGCGAACTGCTTGTCCATGTTGTTCTTGGTACCGGTGAGGGCCGCACTGGTCACGGTCATGGTCGCGAAGACCAGCACGGCCACCAACCCCATCGCCACCACCACTTCGGCGAGCGTCATTCCCTTTTCCACGGAGCGCATTGGTAATCCTTTCCCTGAAACCACGGCGTCGAGCGCGTTCATGGCGCGTACGGACTGCGGGCGAGACGGTAGAGCCCCATCCTGGCCTGGATGAATCTGATGACATTGGCGTCGTAGCGGATTTCCGACAGCTGACCGGCACCCTGGATATTGACCGTTCGCGCTCCGGTGTTGTTGACGATGAGGGCGCCGGTGATCGAGGACGGAGCTCGCAGCGTGTAGCTGCCCTCCACATAGATCACGCCACTGAAGGCGGAACTGGAATTCGCGGCGATGACGAGATCACCGAAGACCACTAGAACGCCGGTGCCAGTGAGGGGCCGGGCCGCGTCGAAGGTGTAGGTCTTGGCGAGGTTGGTCGTGTCTCTCAGGATGACCATACTATTTTTCGGAAATTCAGCCGGAAGGTCGGCAACCTTGTCCTCGGTCAGGTCAGCCAGGACCAGCAATTCCGCCAGCGGCACGCCGAAGATGTAGGGAATGGTGAACCGGCTCGGCGCGGTCGGGATGGTCCCTCCCACCGTGCCCACGATCTGTATACTGGTCGGCGGTACATAGCTTCCGGTCGGAGTAGCCGTGGAGTTGTTCAGCCAATTGATCGCACCGTTCGTGCTCGCGCGAATACGGTAGTTATTATTACCGAAAGTCACCCCGTTGCCGCGCGCGACCGAGAGGGCTCCCTGTGAAGGCAGGACGAGTCCGATACGCTGGATCTCGGTGCGCAGCTTCGTCCGCGACAGAACCTTATTGGGAGCGACGTTGTACGCCGCCGCGGAGTTGCGGACGTACACGATCCCTTCGGATTCCATCTGCCAGGCGATGCCCTTATCCGACTTGCCCCGTTGCTTCGAGATGTCCATCGTGTTGACGAGCTCCCAACGGGTGGGACTGCTGGCGGGGTTGTTGCCGGTCGTAGTGGTCTTGGCCCGGTAATACGAGCCATTCACTCCGCTCTGTCCGGTGGCGGTGATGAGCATGACAACGTCGTCTATGACGTAGGGTGTCGAGGCGCTCCAGATGTTCTTGTTCACGAACGTCGCCGGAGTCTTGCGCAGCTCGTACCGGCCCCAGACCCTGCCGGGCTGGCTGATCTCGTAGTGGCGCACCATCGCGGCGGTCAGGGCGTGCGCAACTACGAGATCACGAAGAAGAC
>CAZDGO010000510.1:0-1896 GCA_964504825.1 uncultured Gaiellales bacterium | reverse complement strand
GAGATCGCAAGGCGATTGAAGAGCCGTTGCGCGCGACGAAGATCGCACCGATTGCGCATCTCGATATAGAGGGCACTCCGGCGCAGTAGCCTCCGGCTTCAGCCGTACCGTGAAGTGTCTCTATGAGGGCGGCGACGCCGACTGGAGCCGCCTCGGCTACATCAGACTCAGCCCCGTGAACAACAGCAGGCTTGCGAGCCCGATGCGCAGCATGCGGGCGGGCGCGCGCGGTGCGATCCAGGTTCCAATGCTGACACCCGGTATCGAGCCCGCGAGCAGCGTGGCCGCGAGCAACCAATCAACGGTGCCGCCCTGGGCGTGTGCCAAGCCGGTGACGCTCACGAGAATCGCCGCATGGAATACGTCGGTGCCCACGACCCTCGCCGGACTCAGTGGATAGACACAAATCAGGAACGGCACGAGAAGCGCCCCGCTTCCCACCGACGTGAACCCCACGAGCGCGCCTACGACAATGCCGGCCGCGATCGTTCCTCGTCCTTCGAGCGCCGTGCGCCACCGCTTGGGCAACGGTCCTTCACGAGCGCTGATCAGACGGCCCAAGATGACGAGGGCCACCAGGATCAGCACCGCCCCAAGCGCGCGCCGCACCGCCTGATCCGCATCGACGCCAACGGCAGGGAGAAAGCGTATTGCGGCAACCGCCGTAAGGCCTGCCGGAACGCTCCCGATTGCGAGCCGCTTTACCAGGGCGAAGTCCACGGTCCCCTGGCGTGTATGCAGCCACGCTCCGACGATCTTCGTGGCCGCGCTGTAAATCAGATCGGTGCCGACGGCCACTACGGGACCGACGCCGACGACGGAAATCAGGAACGGCGTCATCACCGCGCCACCTCCCATGCCGGTGAGTCCGACGAAGAGACCGACGAGAAAGCCTGCAGCCACGAGGCCGGGATCAATGGGCACTGGAAAGGGAAACCCTAGCAGATCGCACGTTGCCCGTCGACTCAGCCGGTTGACCGCGTCCACCTGCGACGTTATTCTGCTTATGCACCTGGCGGGGCCTGCGATACCCTACGATATCAAGAAACTCACGCCGAATCTCATCGTCTCCAGCGTGGAGCAGAGCCTCGCGTTCTATTGCGATGTGCTGGGCTTTACGAAGACGGGCACCGTGCCCGGGGAATCTCCGTTCGTGTTTGCGATGGTGCAGTGTGATTACTTTCGCTGAGAAGTAGAAAGTGAAAAGTAAGAAGTAAGAAGTAGAAAGGGCCTGGTCCGAAGAGCAAGACCCGGCCTATTTCTCTATTCGTTCTTCGTTTCTACTCCCTGCGCACAACGGCCAGCCAGTCCTCGCTGGCATAGTCGGGGGGCATTCCAAGGAGTGCCGCCGCACCGCCTTTGACGGTCGTCACGCTGCCTTTCTTCAGTGCGCCGCCGTTGCGTGGATCGAACCACTCCACCGTGAACTGGCCAGCCGCCTTCGACAGATCGAGCGTCGTGGTGCCTCCGGACGGCAGGTACACCAGGTACACGTCGTTCGCCTTGGCGAAGCAGTACCGGCTGTTGTCGTGCTTCTCATTACCCACGAGCGCGTCGGCGTTCGTCATGTCCCAGAAGGGAATTTTCTGCGAGTGGAAGAAGTCGATCGCAATGCGCCCGTAGTCCCAGCTCCTGTCGCGGCTGCGGAAATTCTCCGCTACGAGATCGTTGTCCGGCAACCCATAGCCGAAGTAGTACTCCACGCCGGCGCCACCAGCCATCAGATTGCCCCATAACACGTACTTACGAATGTCATGGAGGGTGTAACCCACATCGCGGCCCTGCGCGTCTTTTCCTGCAAAGCTCGAGTATCCCGGATCGGGAGGCACGCCCAAACCAGCGGGGCCTTGTTCGTCGTTCGCCACCACCCACGGCTTCTTTGCCTGCGATGAGGCG
>CAZDGO010000509.1:0-1898 GCA_964504825.1 uncultured Gaiellales bacterium | reverse complement strand
CACACCGTAGCCCGCCCCCCGGACGGTGCGAGTTATGTTGCTAATACAAGGGAAGAGTGCAGACGGTAGGGCGCTTGTCCCGCGGCGGCGGACAAGGCAACGAAGAGCACGCACTCCTTGCCATTCTCATCGTAGAGCGCACCGGGCGCTTGCGGCAAGACTGGGGTCTTGCTGCAGAATCCCCCGCGGAGACCAGAAGCTACGGGGACCGGGGTGGCGTATGGCCGAGCATGCGGTGGTGATCGTCGGAGGTGGGCCGACCGGGATGATGTTGGCGGCCGAACTCGCACTCGCCGGGGTCGAGGCAGTCGTGCTGGAGCGGCGACCGAGCGCGGAGATCGAGAATTCCCGTGCGCGGGCGGGCGGGCTGCACGCACGCACGATTGAGGTGTTGGATCAGCGTGGGGTCGCTGAGCGCTTTCTCGAAGAGGGGGAGGCGATGCAGGTGGCCGCCTTCGCGGGCATCACGCTTGACCTTGGCGACTTCCCTACTCGTCATCCCTATGGCCTGGCGCTGTGGCAGAAACACACCGAGCGCATCCTCGGTGTGTGGGGGAGCGAGGTCGGCGTGGTGGCCCAGTATGGGCGGGAGATGACGGGCCTGACGCAGGACGACGATGGCGTCGACATTCACCTTGCCGACGGCAACACGCTGCGTGCGGGTTACGTCGTCGGCTGTGATGGAGGTCGCAGCCTGGTGCGAAAGCTCGCTGGCATTGACTTTCCCGGATGGGCCCCGTCGGTGAGTTCGATCATCGCCGAGGTCGAGATGCAGGGTGAACCTGAGTTCGGCTTCCGCAACGACGCGCTTGGCGTCAACGCCATGCGCCCGTTGGAGGGCGGGCGCGTGGGCCTTGTCGTGCGCGATGAGAACCTCGACCGCGAGAGTGATCTGACGCTGGAGGATTTGCGCGCGGCGATCTTCGCTGTTTGGGGTTCAGACTTCGGGCTCGTATCTGCCGACATGATCTCGCGCTTCACCGACGCCACTCGCCAGGCAGCGAACTACCGAACCGGGCGCGTGCTGCTGGCCGGTGACGCCGCCCACATTCACTACCCGGCCGGTGGGCAGGGCCTCAACCTCGGCGTGCAGGACGCCGTGAATCTTGGCTGGAAGCTCGCGCAGGTCGTCACCGGAGCCGCGCCCGCCGATCTGCTCGACACGTACCACGCCGAGCGTTACCCGGTCGCCGCCCGGGTACTCAAGTACACCATGGCGCTCACCGCCCTTCAGCGGGGTGATGACCGCACCAGCGCACTGATTGAAGTAGTCGGTGACCTGCTCGGCATCGCCGAAGCACGCGACCGCATCGCCGGGCTCGCCTCTGGCCTGGACATCCACTACGACCTCGGCGAGGGACACCCACTGCTCGGCCGCCGCATTCCCGACCTCGACCTGGTCACCGCCGACGGCCCGCTGCGGGTCTACACATTGCTGCACACCGCACGTGCCGTGCTGCTCAACCTCGGCGAGTCCGGCGAGTTCGACATCGCTCCATGGGCAGATCGGGTGCAAGCGGTTGACGCGACCTATGAGGGTGCATGGGAGCTTCCCATGCTGGGGAAAGTCCCTGCCCCCACAGCCGTGCTGATACGGCCCGATGGATACGTCGGCTGGATAGGGGACGGCACAGACACCGGATTGCGCGACGCGCTGACTACCTGGTTCGGATCACGATGACGCGACGCGATGCTCGGCCTAACCGCCGATTGGAGTAGATGTCGACTCGCACACGCGAACGGCAAACTGCGACGCCACAAACGTTGATGTACCCGCCCAGCCGAGTCGGCTCTCTGGACCTTTTCGTAGCCGTGCCTCAAGCGACATTCCCGCATACTCGCGCAGGCGGTGGTGACGGTGCCGGATGGGGCGTGGGTCGCGGACCTCCTTGCTTGTG
>CAZDGO010000508.1:0-1899 GCA_964504825.1 uncultured Gaiellales bacterium | reverse complement strand
CGGGCGCTGCCTCCTGCACAGCCGTCGCCCCGTTGCCGGGCGCCGCCGCGCGGGCTTCCGCAGGCACCTCGTCCACGAGGGCCGCGGCCTGCAGGACCAGCTGCACCGCCTCCTCGATCATCATGAAGTAGCGGGTCATGTCGGCATGGGTGACCGTCACCGGGCCGCCGCCTGCGATCTGCTCGCGGAAGATAGGGATCACGCTTCCCCGGCTGCCCAGCACGTTCCCGAAGCGCACCGAGCAGTAGTGGGTACCCGGATAGCGCCCGCTCAGGAGGCGGATGAGCTGCTCGTTCACCAGCTTGGTCGCCCCCATCACGTTCACCGGATCGACGGCCTTGTCGGTGGAGATGTTCACGAAGCGCTCCACACCGTGGCGCCCGGCGGCCTCGGCCACGACCCGGGTGCCGCCCACGTTGTTGATCACCGCCTGGTCGGGGTGCAGCTCCATCAGGGGCACGTGCTTGTACGCCGCGGCGTGGAACACCACATGGGGCCGCAGGCTCGCGAAGAGATCGTCAACCTTGACCTCCTGCAGCATGCAGGCGGGCACGATCTCGTAGCGCCGGGCGCCCTGAGCCCGGAGGCTTTCGTGCAGATGGTAGAGGGCCGATTCGTCCCGGTCGAGCAGCATGAGCTCCGCCGGCGAGAAGGCGGCGATCTGGCGCGCCAGCTCGCCGCCGATAGAGCCGCCGGCACCCGTGATCAGCACCCTCCGGCCCCGCAGATAGCGGCCGATAGCCGCGAGGTCGGTCTCGATCTTGGGGCGGCCGAGCAGGTCTTGGATATCGAGTGCCCGGGCGTCGGCCAGGCTCACACGACCCTCGATGAGCTCGCTCAGGCGGGGCAGCGTGCGGATGGGCAATTCGGCCACCCGGCAGCGCCCTACGATCTCGGCGAGCTGGTCGGGCGTGGCCGAGGGGATGACGATCAGGATCTCGGAGGCCCCGGCCTGTTCGGCGACCTCGGCCACCTGGTCCAAAGTCCCGAGCACCGGATGGTTGTGCAGGCGCATGTGGCGGAGGTTGGGGTCGTCGTCGACCAACCCGACGATGGTCGTGTTCAGGGAGGGGTTGCGATGGGCTTCGCGGAGAAGCATGTCGGCCGCCTGACCGGCGCCTACGACCAGCACCCGGCGGGCGCCCCCGCCCACGTTGGAGAGGCTGCGCTCGTAGAAGAGGCGCGCGTAGAAACGCACCCCGATCATGCCCGCTGTCGCCGTGAGCCCGCCCACAAAGACCACCGATAAGGGCAGCAAGTGCCCTCTGCTCGGCCAGAATCCGGCCACCAAGAGCAGCACCCAGGTGGCGGCGATGCCCGCCTGCACGAGGCGCATCGCCTGAGACAGCCCCACGTAACGGGTGACGATGGTATAGATCGCGGCCAGGATGTTGGCGGTGATGTGCACGCCAAGGGCGAGGACCGCGAACACCAGGAAATCGCGCCCGTGGTAGCTGACGCGCTCGGGTATCGCGCCGGCAAAACGGAACGCGAGCACTAAGTAATAGGCGGCCAGGATGATGACCGCATCCACGGCCATGGCCAGAGCCCGGCGCCTCGTCATGCGGATGATGACCCTATTCATTCCTCACGTTGCCCCCCCAGCGGACAGACTCAAGCAATCGACCGCAGTGGAGGGTGACCTTGCGACGGCCCGATCGGCGACACGTCCAGTGTGGCATCAGCCTACCACGGCTGCATGCGACGTGCCACGACCCGCCCCTGCCACCTCGGTAGCCGGACGAGAGGAGAGCGGCTGCGATCTGGAGGGCGTCCCCGGCGCGCCCCCTTCACTCCTCCCGCCACACCACGCGCCGCACGTAGTCGGTGTAGGAGAGGATGATGCGCACCACCTTCTCCGACACCGCCGGCGCGTCGTAGTCGCGCACCATGCGCAGC
>CAZDGO010000507.1:0-1908 GCA_964504825.1 uncultured Gaiellales bacterium | reverse complement strand
GCGGACGCTTGGTCGAGCGGCGGCTTCGGGCATTTCTGACGGGGGTGGCTGACGGGTCGCTCCGGTAGGAAGGCTGGGGCCCGGTCTTGCCCGGAGCCCCGGTCTGGGGGAATCCGTTCAAGAAAAGGTTGCTGAAGGCCGATATGTGGCGTAGAGTTCGTTCACAACGGTTTACAACGACCGAGGGAGGCAGCCGTGGCGAGGGTGTCTGAAAGCGTGGGTTTCGCCGTCGCGGCCGAGGATCGGCCACGTCTAGATCGCCTGGTTGAGCGGTTCGGGCATGGCAACCGCAGCGCCTTTCTGAGGGAGGCGATGGCCCGGATGGAGGCCGCTGATCGAGCCGACCGCCTTCGCCGCCTTCAGGCGTATGGCGTTCAGCAGTCCGCGGCGCGCGGGCTGACCGACGTCGACGTGAGCGAAATCGTAGACCGCGTCCTCCGCGCGTCCCAAGGCGTTGCCAGAACCTCCTAGAAGGGTCGTCTTCGACGTCCAGGTTTTCGTACGCGCGGTAGTCGCAGGCAACTCGCCCTTCGAGTCTTGGCCGAGCCCGCCCCCCACAACGGACAATCCTTCGGCTGATTGCGTTGGGATAGCGAACGACGCCCGCGAGTTCGCCCTGTACCTTTCTCCGCACATCCTCGAAAACGTCCTGAGAGTGCTAACAGACGCCGACCTCGGTTACGGCTGGGAGGCCGCGCAGGCAGAGGAGTACGTGCAAATCCTGACGGACATCGCGATTGCGTCTGGCGCCGACGTCCGCGTACCCGACGCATCCGTATCCGACTGCGACGACTTCGAGGACAACCGCATCCTAGAGCTTGCCCTTGATAGCGGCGCAGACCTAATCGTCAGCGCGGACAGCGACTTGCTGGAGATGAGCCCTTGGCGAGGACTGCCCATCATTCACCCTACCGAGTTCGCCTCACGTATCGACGTGGCTCGGCGTCACGGTAGACGCACGTGACTTCCATGTAGCGTGGATGCAGTGGACTTCGAAGAGGCCCTGGCACGGGATGGCTTCGAGCCGAGCACGGAGCGCGCACCGCGCGGTGTCCGCGCCTACACCGGGCGCCCGAACCGCTACCTGACGTACACCGTCCAAGCATTCGAGGACGGCACGGCCCTCTTGTCTTGGGAGTTCGCCGTGGGCGAGTACCTCGCGACGAAGGGGATCCAGTTCGGCTCGGACGAGACGCTGAATCAGTACGCGTACCCACGCGAGGACGTCCGCGGCCCTCAAGACGCTGCCTGGTTGACAGCGGCTGTCGAACAGGCGGAGGCACTGTTAGCCGACATTCGACTCGATCGCCCGGAGCCCTAGTCGAAAATCGAACATGAACTGGTGAGGGTCTCGTCGAATTGGATCCCCTTCGTGAGCAGGTACTCCCGAGCGCGAACTCCCACGTGAACAGGGCAGTGCCATCCTTGTACGCGTGCACCGAGTAGGTGAGGTAGCGGTTGGGCTCGGCGGTGAAGAGCTTCGCTCCGCGCGGTGCGCGGCCCTGCGCTGCACGGAACCCGAACCGGGACAGCGCCTCGTCGAAGCTCACACCGCGAGCCTACGTCTCCACCGGTCCTCGGCGTCGACGCAGATCCCCTTCACGGGACCGCCGTCAGCTTCCCCTCGCCGAGGCCGGTGATCGGCAGCGGGTCGTCCGGGGCACCGGCCGAGCGCCCGCGCGCGACCGATCCACGCGCCTTGCCGAGGCTGGAGCGGAACTCGTCCGCGCCGTTGGAGATCATCGTGGCGGCTCTCGCGATCTTGTTCTCGAGGATGCCCTCCATCGCGTCGAGGAGCCCGGCGACCTCGGACAGGCACGCCTGCGCGTCGCCCGCTCCGCCGAGCCGGTGCACCAGGCTGTAGAGGAACAGCAGCACCGGCAGCGCGGTGGAGTACGGCACGATCAC
>CAZDGO010000506.1:0-1911 GCA_964504825.1 uncultured Gaiellales bacterium | reverse complement strand
GGCCTGGGCGCACGCCCCGGTCGTGTATCCGCGCCGCAGGTCACTCATCCCGCCGACCCCCCGGCGACGCCGCGCAGGAGGATCGGAACCAGGTCGAGCTGCCCGCGCTCCACCATCCGCACCAGCTCTTTTCGGGCCTGACCCACCGTCAGTGGCCGGGTCGCCTCGGTGCTGAAGATGTCAAACAGGTAGGAGATGCGCGGCATGCGCAGATCGCAACTCTCCAGGTGAGTGCCGTCGGCAAAGACCTCCTCCAGCTTCCCCTCCGCCGCCACCGCGCCCCTGCGCAGCAAGACGATGCGATGAGCATACAGAGGGATGAGGTCGACGTCGTGGGTGGCCATGACAATCGTCAGTCCCTGCTGGTTCAGCGACTTGAGCAGGCGCATGAGTCCCGCTTCGGCCATGGGGTCCAGGCTGGCGGTGGGTTCGTCCAGTACCAGCACCCGTGGGCCCATGGCCAGCACCCCGGCAAGCGCCACCCGCTTCTTCTGCCCATAACTCAGAGCGTGGATCGGCCGTCCCAGCAAGTCGCTCACACCGCAGATGCCGGCGGACCACAGTACCCGCTGCTCCACCTCGGCGGCCTCAAGACCAAGATTCTCCGGCCCGTAGGCGATATCGGCCGCCACGGTGGGGCAGAAGAGCTGGTCGTTCGGATCTTGGAAGAGGTAGCCCACGGTGGCCGCCACCTCCTTGAACGTCTCGGACGAGACCACCAGGTCGTCGAGTCTGACCCTGCCCTCCGACGGGTGCAGTAGACCCACGATCAGTTTGAGAAGGGTTGATTTTCCCCCTCCGTTGGCGCCCATGATGGCAGTGAACTCGCCGGACTCCACGCGTACGTCGACACAGTCAAGAGCGGTGACTCCCCCCGAGTACGCGTACCGCACCTTCTCCAAGGAGAGCGAAGCCCCGTCGATTCGCCGCTCACCCCACGGGCCCAGGGAAGTCACGAGCCCCCCCGCAGACGCTGCGCGTCATACACGCGCTGCGACCGGTCGAACGACCGGATCAGGAGGTTCGCTCCCAGGCGACTGAACCCGCCCATGGCCCGCGACCACGACACCCCGGGTGCGCGCAGACGCTGCGCCTGGCGCATCCGTCCGGCTTCCTCCACGAACAGGAAGAGATAACGATACATAAGCATGCCGATGTCCACCAGGAGAGCGGGCACCCGATACCAGCGCAGAGCCGAGAGCAGAGCCGGCAAGGGTGTCGTCAGCCCGAGGACCAACATCAACATCACCCCGGCCAGCACAACGAGGCCCAGTTCAGCGCCCGCAGCCACGCCCTCCACCGTGAAGCTCACCGTGGCAAGACCGGGCAGGTGCATGCTCAGGATGCCTCTGCCCGGGATGGTGAACCCGCGCAGCAGCACCAGCATCGCGGCCACGACCACAGCGGGCACCAGCCGGATCACCAGGGCGGGCGGGCGCACGCGCTGCCACACGAGGAGCAGCGCCGCGGCGATGACAAGCAGCATCAGAGACACCGCCCACCCGGCCAGCAGATTCACCACCAGCAGCACGGCGACCACGGCCAGCTTGAGCCGGGCGTCGACCCGTTGCAGCCGGCGGGGCTGCCAGGTCAGCCGGTCCTGAGTGCGCACGTCGTGCAGGTGGAAGTGGGGCAGCCGCAGGCGCAGCGGCCGAGAAGGGCGCCCCCGCACCTTCCAGCCGCTGAACATTCCCAGGGTCAAACCCACGATCATGAAGACGAAGAGAACGAGATCGCCCCCCCGAGAGCTGAGCACCTTCTGGTGGGACGGGTGCGCCACCACGTCGAACACAGCGGACACGTCGGCGCCGTCGACCGGACCCACCGAAAGACCCGGGGCCGCCCAGGCCCAGAGCGCGAGGACGACGAGCACCCCCGCGATCGCGCCCAGCACGACGCGCCGCCCCCGAC
>CAZDGO010000505.1:0-1914 GCA_964504825.1 uncultured Gaiellales bacterium | reverse complement strand
GAACCGGGTCGGTCCCAGCAACAAGCCTTCCTTGTGGCTCGTCACCGCGAGGCCGGGACGCACGCCACGCGCGCTGAGCGCCGCAGCGTCCAGACCGAACCGTGCCCGCAACGTGCCGGGATTCTTCTGGTCCGCAACGTCCCGAGTGAGAAACACGCCCTTCAGTGGCGGCGCCGCCGTTGCGGAGAGTGACTGACTCTTCCAGCGAAGATCGGTGTTCGTGCCGTCCCCGCTCTGCGTGCTGGGGGACGCTTGAGGATCGAAGTGCAGGAGCGCGGTCTGCCCCTCCCAAGCGGACGCGACGGGTCCGCCTAGCCGCTTGAGCGTCACGACGCCGTCCTGGCCAATCGATTCCACTTCGTAGCCCACCTCATCCATATGGGCCATAAAGACAGTGGCCTCGCCATCAGGGCCAGCCTCCACCGTGATGTTGCCAATATCGTCGACTACTGCCCGCTCTCGGGCCCATCCGGGCAGCGACTCCAGCACATGCCGTCGGACCGACCACTCGTGACCGGGTGTACCGTAACGTTCCACAAATTCCGTCAGGAGGGCCGCTACGGGCTGGACTGAGCCATCCATCTGACCGATACGCAGCGCTCTTCTCTCGGGGGCTGGGATCCATCGAGGTTCCTGTCGGAGCGTCATTCCCACAGCCCCGGCGGTCGTCCCGAGGAGAGCCTTGGCATCCTCAAGGCTGATGCTCTCCATATGAGCACCCGCAGACCTGACGGTCGGAGCGATCCATGTGACCGTCGAGACACCAGCCACTTCGAGTACTGCACCGAAGCGGCCGAGCGATTTGATGGGACGCTCCTCTACGGATCCCGACGTCTGCCCAGGCGCCACCAGGATCACCGTATCGAACAATCCGCTTCGAGCGATGAGCGACGAGAGTCCCACCCAGCCGAACCCTTCCTGGGCGCTCATGACAAATTGGGTCTCACCAGCGAGAGTCGAAGCCTTCTGGACTACGCTGGCCAACGTGGCAACCGCGGCGCATCCGACGCGACGTCCCGCGTCAGGCCCGGCCACCTCTCCGCCAGCTAGAACCCAGGGCGGGAGATGCCGAACTATAGGATCTAAGAGACTGATCCCGAGCGCGGCCACGCCTTCGGCGGACTTCTCACCAACGTCGACCCAGAGATCGTCCGCGGTAGCCACGGCGTCATTCCTATGCTGCTGCGCGAAGTGCCCGTTACTCCCGGCCACGACGCCTGCGAGGGGGCCGTCCTGCGTTAGCACGCGCACCTGTTGGGCCTCGAAAGCTTGATCCCAAAACGGATGCCGCGATCCTTGCCCGATGCGGTGCACGCGCAAGTATCCGTCTGCAGTAATCTGGCTCACCGCGTAGCTTGGGCGATCGAGCGCACAGCCGACAATACGCCGTGGGTTCCCGGAGCCAATCCGCATTACGAGATTTCCCCACCGATCTGCTTGCCAGCCCGGCATCTGTTCAGCGAGGGCGGGTACTGTCCTCGTCTCATAACCCGTGGCGACATCCAGTGCGACCCATGAGGCCATTGCTTCCAACTGGGAGCCGTCTTGAGCCCGGACGGGCGCAACAAGAATGAGTATCACGCCCAATAGAATTGGAGTGGTCCTGACCGTGCCTAGCATGGCGTCCTCCAACAAAGATGTCAGTGCGCGGGGCCGAGCAGGACGGCGTTCATGAACAGCAGCTCGGTGGCTTCCGTGTAGCCGCGGAAGTTCGGCTCCTCGGCAAAGGCCACGATGTGACCCTCCCCCAGGGGCTGGTGGATGAGGAAGGCCTTGCGGGCCCGCTGCGCGCGGGCGTCGGGCCAGACCACGCCGCTCACCACCAGGCTCTCGAGAGGCGCGTACACGCCGACGTTCACGCCCTTGTCGAGCTTGATGGGGGTGAAGATCCGCTGCCCTTCGACCAGGGCGGCC
>CAZDGO010000504.1:0-1940 GCA_964504825.1 uncultured Gaiellales bacterium | reverse complement strand
TGAAGCCGCCGTCCTCGATGGCCCCGGCCAGCACTGCGGGGATCGGGGGCTGCCCGAGTTCCGCCACCCCCTTGGCCCCATAAGGACCGTAGGGATCAAAGGTGTCGGTGTACTGGACGTCCACCGGCGGCATGTCGAAGACGTTGGGCGTCCCGGTGCGGAGGAACCCGGCCTCGCGCAGGTGACCGCGCCGGTACTCCATGTGCTCCGAGAAGGTGAACCCGATCCCCTGCAGCACGCTGGCCTCCACCTGGGCGTCGGCCATGAGCGGATTCAGCACGGTGCCGCAGTCGTTGGCCGTCCAGATACCGTCGATGTGCACATGCCCGGTGTCGGGATCGACGGTCACCTCGGCCACCTGCGCGGCGAATGAGTAGGCGCTGCACGGGTTGGACTGGATCTCGGGGTTCATCATGCTCGTAAACGGTTCTTCCTTACCCACCGTGCGGATGAGGCCCCCGTTCAGCCGGTAGAGCGCGGACTTGGCCACTTCGGCCACCGTCGCCGAGCGGGCCGGATCCCCCTCCACGAATAGGCTCCCGTCGGCCAGGGCGATGTTGCCCTCTCGCACGTCGAGCAGGATGGCGGCCTCTTCCATCAGCTGGTTCCGGGCGGCCTCAGCCGCGAACTTCACCGCGTTACCGCCGCTGATGGTGATCCGCGAGCCCCAGGGGCCGAGCGCGTAGGCGCTGATATCGGTGTCTGGGAAGCGCACGGTGACGTCTTCCAGGGGGATGGTGAGCACCTCGGCTACGATCTGCGCGAAGGTAGTGTGGGCGCCCTGGCCGAACTCCCCTTCCCCCGAGGTGACGAGCACCCGGCCGTCCTCCGTGATCTCCAGTGCGGCCTCAGAACCGGCAAAGCCGGTAGAGTGCCTGTCGTCGCCCTCGTGGATGGTGCCGGCCACGCCCAGCCCACGGAAGGGCCGCCGCTCCGAGCGCTTCCGGTCCCACCCGGAGCGCTCGCGTACGATCTCCAGGGCCTGCGGATAGCCGCAGCTCTGGAGCTCCCAGCCGTGCACCGACACGTCGCCCTCATGGCTGGCGTTCTGGAGCCGCAACTCCAACGGGTCGCGATCGAGCTCCCGAGCGATGCGGTCGAGCTGCTCCTCGTAGGCGAAGGTCATCTGCGGGTTGCCGAAGCCCCGGTAGGCTCCGACGGGCGAGCGGTTGGTGTAGACCATACGGCCGTCGAAACGGATGTTGGGAATGCGATAGAGGGAGTCGCTGCGGTGCGACATTACCTCCAGCATGGCCGCGGCCATCTCCACATACGCGCCCACATCGTTCAGCAGCTTGACTTCCCGGGCCAGCAGGCTTCCGTCAGGGCGGGCGGCGGTCTTAATCCAGATGCGGTTGTTGACCCGCGGACGGCTGGCGAAGTACTCCTCCTCGCGCGTGTAGACGATACGCACGGGTCGACCTGTAAGTTTGGCAAGCCATGCGGTGGCGGGGTAGATGCCGACGTTGGTCACCTTGCTGCCGAAGGAACCGCCCACGTTCGGCTGGACCACCCGCACCTTGGAAACCGGTAGCTCCAGCGAATTGGCCAGCATCCACCGGATGCCCGAGGTATTCATGGAACCGATGTGGACGGTGAGGCGCCCGTCGGGCGACCATTCGGCGAGGCAGGCCATGGGTTCCATGTAGCACTGGTGTACCCGCTGCGTGGTGTACGCGCCCTCGACCACCACGGCCCCGGGCTCGGCAAAGGCGACGTCGACGTCGCCTTTGGAGAAGGCCAAGGTGCCCGCGATGTTGCCCGGGGCGTCGTCGTGGAGCAGAGTGGCGCCCTCGGCGAGGGCGGCGTCGAAGTCGAAGAGAGTGGGAAGCGGCTCGTACTCGACGACGATGGCCTCGAGAGCTTGGGCGGCGGTCGACTCGTCGACCGCCGCCACCGCCGCCACCTCGTCCCCCTTGAAGCGGACCTTGTCCCAGCTC
>CAZDGO010000503.1:0-1940 GCA_964504825.1 uncultured Gaiellales bacterium | reverse complement strand
GCTGAGGTTTCGCACTTTTCGTGGTGACGCGGCTGGTTGATCTCGCGTAACACCAGGGGTGACTGCGGCGAGGGCCGGACATGGGGGAAGCATCGGCGTTCCTTGTAACCGCCCGTCGCCGGGAGATTCGCCGATGCTTCCAGTCCCCACCTTACCGTCCGGCCTGTCGTCCCTGCTCGAAGGACTGCGGGGCGTGTTCACCGCGCCGAGCTTCGCCACCTTCACCTCGCTGGTCACCGGTCTGCTGGGAGCCACCGGTTCCCGCACGGTGACCGGGATGTGGAGCGCGGCGGGGCTGGCCGGACGCTCCCATCACGCCCGTGCGCACCGGTTCTTCTCCCACGCCCGCTGGGACCTCGACTCCCTCGGGTTGCAGCTGGCCCGGCAGGTGGTCGCCCGGTTCGTCCCGGACGGGACGGCCCTGCAGGTGGTGGTCGACGACACCCTGTTCCACCGCTACGGCAAGGCGACCCACGGAGTGTTCTGGCAGCACGACGGCTCGGCGACAGGCCGCGACGGGATCGGGCGCGGCAACTGCTTCGTGGTCGTCGGACTCGTCGTGACCGTGCCGTTCCTGGCGCGGGCGATCTGCCTGCCGGTCCTGTTCCGTCTGCACATCCCCAAATCCGGGGTCTCCAAGCCGGACGCGGCCCGCGTCCTGGTCGGGCTGCTCGCCCGCGCGTTCCCCCAACGGCGCGTCCACGTGGTCGCCGACGCCGCCTACCGGGGACCGGCCTGGCGCACCCTGCCCGCCACCACCACCTTCACCGCCCGCCTCGCTTCCAACGCCGTGCTCTACGCCCTACCCCCGGCACCCACCGGCAAACGCGGCCACCCCGCGTGGAAAGGCCGGAAACTGGGCACCTGCGCCGACCTCGCCGCCACCGCCACCTCACTCCAGGTGGCGGTGGCGGCGAGGAGTGAGGTGTCGGTGACCCGCTACGGGAAGACCCAGACCGCGCACATCGCCACCATCACCTGCCTGTGGTGGGGATCGTTGCACCGCACCCCTGTCACGGTGGTGCTGGTCAAGGAGACCGACTCGACCCGGCCCTACGACTTCGCCGTGGTGTCCACCGACACCGACGCCCCCGTCGAGACGCTCGTGTCCCGCTACGCCGACCGGTGGTCGGTGGAACAGTCCATCAAGGACACGAAAATCCTGATCGGCGCCGGAGACGCTGCCAACCGGCTTCCTCTCGCGGTGCAACGCAGCGTGCCCTTCGCGATGCTGGGCCTGACCATCCTCGTTCTCTGGTACGCCGGGCACGGCACCGCCGAGACGGACCTGGCCGCCGCCCGCGCCCGAGCACCCTGGAACCGCAGGAAGACCCACGTGAGCGTCGACGACATGCTCATCGCCTTCCGGCGAGCCCGAATTACCGCCGTCGCCGCAGGCCAGGCCACACTTGATCAATATCCCGACAGGCCTGCGACCAGCAGTTCAGCCGCCGCATAACTGCGAAACGTCAGGAAGTACGAACGACGATGGTTTTCTCGACACTCACCACAACCCTCTACCTCCGTCCAGCTCAGCGCTGTCACTCGGCAACCGGTGCTGTTGGGCACGGTCAAGTGGGCTCCGTTTTCAGCGACGGGGATAGGTGCCACGGCGGCCGAACATGTCGAGAGTTCGGCCACGTTTGACGTTCTGATCGCGCCTGGGGTCTTCCGCGTCACGGCGGGACCGCCTCGCGCGTGCGTTCGCTCATCGTCGCTGCGCGACTCCAGGCCCCTCTCCTCGCGCTGGACCTGTGGCCCAATTAGCGAATCGGCCAGCATCCCCGTGACCGCGATGCGCTGGGAACAGGCGAAGGCGTAGGCATGGCGAGCGCGGGTCTTTGAGGTTGTTCGGGATGGCGCGGGAGTTGCTAGGCCGGGAACTGAATTCCATAGTCAGAAGGCCTGGGGCGTGCCAGGGTACGACCGTGCCGTCCTCG
>CAZDGO010000502.1:0-1945 GCA_964504825.1 uncultured Gaiellales bacterium | reverse complement strand
CAGATACGTGTCCGTGGATCCGGCCCGCACCGGCCCGGACGCGCGCTCACTTCTGCCCGGCGCGTCGCTGGATCTCATCGTGACGTTCCGCGCGCCGGCGAGCGGGGAAGTCCAGCTCCGCTGGCGGCCTGCCGGCAGCGGTATGACGGTAACATTCACCGGTGGGCGAAAACCTGCCGGTATGGCCGGTCTTCCCGGCGGCAGCGCGGGCAACGGCTTGGCGGGCCCGTCGTGAGGAGATCTCCATGAGACGAGTCTGGGTGCTGGTGGCGGTGGCGGCTCTCGTGTCCGGCGTGGCGGCGTATCTCTACTACTTCGCCTGGCCCGAGCCTTTGCTCGACACCACGCGGATCGCGTCGTACTCGTACGGAGCGCAGGGAGTGAACCCCCTCGAGTACAAGAAGTTCACCCGGGCTGACGATCCGGCCACGTTCGACAGGCTGCTGGGGCTTGTGCGCGACGCCCAAGTGGCCCGCCCGCAGGTGACGCGCGCTCCGGGGCGGCTCATGGCCATCCTCCACCGGGACGACGGGCTGCAATACCGCCTCTTCCTCGACGGACCCCGGGACGACGGCACCTGGCAGGTGGGCATCTCCGAGGGTGACGAGAGCTACCTAGGGACTTTGGATCAGCCCCAGCTTGTGGAGCTTTTGCGTACGTTCGAGGGTCGCCTGCCGTAAGTGCCGGGCGAGGGCTGACCCTGCCGTTCGTTTGCTCTTGCCCCATCCCACTCCTCCCGGTGGACTCGCACATCGTCTTTGGACCCACGGCTCCACTGCTCTACACGGAATGGAGCGCACGAGCTGTGGTGACGTGCGCCTCTTCGGGAATGGATGAAGAACCGGCCCAAGAAGACGGCATCAGATTGCATGTATGGTCTCCCGGCTCCGGCAGCTACGCAGCTCAGCGTCAAGAGCAGCAGCCCATCTGGTGCTCAATCTGTTGCGTTCGACTGGTGACAGGTGGTGACGGCTGGTGGGTCAGCGGCATAAGCCCAGCAAATCTCCGGATGTTTGATGACACCCGGAGGCTCACTGCTGGCTGGAGCTGGAGGGGATCACCACCGTGTCGGTGACCTCCTTGAGGTTGTCCACCGCGAGCTCGGGGCCGGCCATCCGAGACGAAGCGCCATCGGCGAGAGTCCCATCGGCGGACACGTACCGACCCTGGAGTGCCTGAAGGTCGACCCCGAGCTTGTCTGCGCCGACGAGGACGGCGATGACCTTGGCTGTGTCGGTGGGCTGTCCAGGCATGGCGTCGACTACGGCCCAGAAGCCCCCCTCGAGATCTCGATACGCCAGTACCCCGAGGGCGTAAGTGCGCCCACCCTCGACTGCGTACAGGCCGGCACGGGCGAGGGTACCCGTGCTTAGGCCGGGGCTCGGAAGTGTGGTAGAAGTAGGTGGCTCTGTGGAGCCCGCGGAACCGCATCCGACCAGAACGACCGCCAGTAGTCCGGTCAGGACGATCGTTAGTAGGGCGCCCACGGCTCCACCAAAGAGGCGGGGACGCCGGGTTGAGTGTTCCGTGGGAAGTGAGGCGTGAGCGTTCATGTCGTGTACCTCCTTGGTGTTCGCAGCCGTGCCCGTAGGAATGGAGGCCGGACATTCATAGCATTCGTTGCTTTTGAGACGCCCGACTGCCATCCCCGGTTCCCAGCGAGGCGGTGCCCTAGCACCCCGCCCCGCCGCCGTCTATCATGGTGTCTTCGCGTGGCGCCAGGGCGTCACGCGGCTCTACACGTCGCAGTCGCGGCCAAGGGGACGGCACATGCTTACCCGCATCGATCATCTCGGCGTAGCCGTCACCAACGTTGATGAGGCCCTCGCTCTCTACGAAGGGGCCCTCGGCATGCACGTGCATCACCGGGAGGTCCTCGAGGACCAGGGCGTGGAAGCCGTTGCCCTCCAGCTCGGTGAGAGCGCGATCGAGTTGTTGCAACCCA
>CAZDGO010000501.1:0-1952 GCA_964504825.1 uncultured Gaiellales bacterium | reverse complement strand
GGCCCGCTTCCCACGGCCGCCGGCCCGCAACCCACCGCGTGGTCTGGTCTGAAGCCGGGCTCGGCATCTGCGGCCCGGGGTCCGTGGGCCACTCCGGTAGGGGTGGCCCCGGAGCACCCGCACGTGACTGCTCGCGTCTCGGTCATGCGAAATGCCTGCCACCGAGGGCCGACAATACGCGCACAGCAGTTCCGGCCGCGCGGGCCACCTGTTCTCTGCTCACGTCCATGTGGGTTACAAAACGCACCCGGGTGGTGTCGGCAACCACGGCGAGCACTCCGGCCCCCGCCAATGCGGGAACCGCTTCGGCCGCGGTCGCTCCGAGGCCGGAGAGCTCCACAATGACGATATTCGACTGCACCGGGTGTGGTATCTCGAGCCCTTCCACCCCCCGCAACCGCTCGGCCAGAAGGGCGGCTGTGGCGTGATCTTCGGCCAGCCGCTGCACGTGGTTGTCGAGCGCATACAGACACGCGGCGCCCAAGATGCCTACCTGCCGCATGCCGCCCCCGTACTGCTTCCGGTGGAAGCGGGCTTCGGAGACGAACTCGCGCGTGCCGACTATCATCGAGCCCACCGGCGCACCCAGGCCCTTGGAGAAGCACACCGACACCGAGTCCACCGAGGCTGCGTAGTCCGCCATGGGGACGCCGGTGGTCACATGGGCATTCCAAAGCCGCGCCCCGTCGAGGTGGACCGCCAGTCCGGCTTCGTGAGCCGCGGCCGTGACGGCTGTTACCGCCTCGAGTGGCCAGATGGTGCCTCCGGCGCGGTTGTGCGTGTTCTCGAGCACCACGAGCCGGGAGCGGGCGAAGTGTTCTTGGCGGGGCCACACCGCCCGGCGCACGTCATCCGGGGCGATGACGCCATGGATCCCCCGCAGCGCCCGTAACTGCACTCCCGCGAGCGCGGCTGCCGCCCCGCCCTCGTAGTTCAGCACATGTCCACCCTCGTGGATGAGCACCTCGTCACCCGGCTGGGTGTGGGTGCGCACACTGAGCTGGTTGGCCATGGTGCCCGACGCCACGAAGAGGGCGGCCTCCTTGCCCAGAAGGTCGGCAACCCGCTCCTGCAGCAGGTTGATCGTAGGGTCTTCCCCGAAGACGTCGTCCCCTACCTCGGCATCGGCCATAGCCCGTCGCATGGCGGGTGTTGGCCGAGTCACCGTGTCACTGCGCAGATCGATAGCGTCGCCGATTCCAGGCACGGACGCCCCCTTCACCACTCGCCGTATTTGTCGCTGTCCCGCCGGAATTCGATCGGTGTGATTCCCGCCAACCTGGTCAGATAGATGATGCGGGCCGATGCCTCGAAGGCGCTCGACAGCTGGTAGGCCTCTTCCAGCAGATGCCCGGTGGCAAAGAGGCCGTGACCCCGCAGCATACACAACGTGCACTCGCCGAGGCGGGCGCTGATGGCTTCAGCCATCTCCCGCGATCCCACCGTGCGCTCCGCCGCCACCACCGGAACCCGCCGGAAGAGATACGAACCTTCAGAGTCGATCGGGATGATCTCGTCCTGCGCGAGAGACAACACCACGCCATGGGGAGGATGTGTGTGCAGGATCGCCTGGGCCGCGGTATGCGCGTAGATCGCCCGGTGTGTCATGATCTCGCTGGAGGCCAGGGCGATACCGCTGTCGTCCCGGTCGATGCCGGTCTCGATCAAGTCCTCTGGTCTCAGCCGACCCAGCATCGAACCCCGGCGCGTGATGACCAGTCGATCGCCGATCCGCACCGACATGTTACCCGCATGAGAGCTGACCAGACCGGACACGAAACAGTCGCGCCCCACGTCCCTACACTGCTCGTAGATGGCGCCCCTCCCCCTGAGGGCACTCCCCCCGTGCGGACCCTCCGACACTCGCCCGCCGGCGGCAGCCGCTACCTCCAGCCGCCACCCCTGGCCTGCGCCGGCGGTGTCCATGCCATCGCCCGCCGGGCCGGAACGCA
>CAZDGO010000500.1:0-1957 GCA_964504825.1 uncultured Gaiellales bacterium | reverse complement strand
CTTCCACGTGCACGGCCTGCACTTTCAGGTGCTCGACCGCGACGGCAGTGCCGCGAACGTCGCGCCGTACGAGCGTGGCCTGAAGGACACCGTGTTCCTGCCGGCTGGCGGCAGGGTCCGCATCCTCCTGCAGCCGACCGACTACACGGCGGATGCCACGGCGCCGTTCATGTTCCACTGCCACATCCTCGAGCACGAGGATCGCGGCATGATGGGGCAGTTCGTCGTCGTCTGACCGGTTGGCTGAGCAGCCGATCATCGGCCGAAGCCGTCTCGCAGGTCTTCGGCCGTGGCGACATCATGGTGCGCCGGGTCTCTTCCTGGCGGATGGTCCCCCTGTCCCGGACCGGCGGAGTTACCTGGCCTTGAACCTGCACGTTCTGCTGCCCTTGATACTCGTGCCAGCCTTCCTGATGGGCGAGCTGGCGCGGCGCATTCGCTGTCCGGCGGTCGTGGGTCAGATCGCGGCCGGTTTCCTGCTGGGACCTGCGGTGTTGAACCTGTTGCCGCTCGCGGATGCCGGCACCATGTCGCACGGAGGACTGCACGAACTGGCCCAGATCGGCATTTGCGCGCTCCTGTTCCGCGCGGGTCTCGACACGCGGATGGAGGAGTTCCGGCCCGTGCTGTTGCCGTCCGCCATCGTCGCGCTCGTGGGCATGCTGTTGCCCTTCCTGGGCGGCTTTGCATTGGCGCGAATGTCCGGTCTCTCGCCAATGGCCGCCGCCTTCGTGGGCGCCACGCTCACCGCCACCAGCGTGGGCATCTCCGTAGCGGTGTTGGACGAACTCCGGGCAACCTCCAGCCGCGAAGGACTGCTGATCCTGGGCGCGGCGATCCTCGACGATGTTTTCGGTCTCCTCCTGCTCTCGGTGCTTTCGGCGTTCGCCCGTCCGGGTGGGTCCGCGGGATGGGCGATGGCGTCGGCCTTCGGTCAAGCGCTCGCCTTCATCAGCGCGGGCCTGCTGCTGGGCAGACCAGTGACGCGCGCGATCGTCTGGCTCACCAGCTGGTCGCGCAACGAAGCCACGCTCGTCGTGCTCGGCTTTGCCTACGCGCTGTTGCTCGCCTTCCTCGCGGAAGCCCTGGGCCTGGCCATGATCCTGGGCGCCTACGTCGCGGGGCTGACCTTCTCGCGACACCCCGACCGGGGCCGGCTCGAGAGCGCCTTCGGCGCCTTGATCCAACTGCTGACGCCTCTCTTCTTCGTGCTGATCGGTTCATCGATCGCGCCGACGGAATTCAACCCCCTGACCGCCCCGGGCCGCGAGGCGCTGGTTCTGGCGGCGTTGCTGCTGGCCGCCGCAGTGCTGGGGAAAGTGCTGTGCGCCTCCTGGATGCGTCGGAGCGAGACCCGCATCTGGACGGTCGGCTGGGGCATGGTGCCCCGCGGTGAAGTGGGCCTCGTCTTTGCCAACATGGCCTTGGCGGCGAACATCGTGACGAGCGGGGTTTTCTCGGCGCTCATCCTGGTGCTGATCGCCACGAGCATCATCGGCCCGATCGGGCTCCGGGCCACTTGGCGGCCCCAGACGACGCGAAGCCTGGGTGAAGGAGGAGAAGACGGAACTTGATAGCACAGATCCCCGGGCTTGCGGAATCCGCCGCAGCAACACTTCTCCACTTCTTCGCCTTCCCGATTCCCGCACCGGCCCCTCGTTGGCGCGATCCTCAAGGCGCGCATCGGCTGGAACGCTGGGTGCGACCGTGGAACCGCAGAACTGGGTTCACCCGGGAAGCTCGGCGCGCATGCAGGATAGCAGTTCCAACCTGCACGCCTCGTTCACGGCGACGATGCTCCCTTCGGGCACTGACCGCCACTTCTCGCTCGTCAACGGCTCCGAAGCCACGGCGACTGCACGGCACGCGACCGGCTTTTCGTGTCCGTGCCGGCACTCGCGACACCGTGCGCAGTGGCATTCGCGGCAGAGTTCACACGCGCCCAGCACCTGGCGCT
>CAZDGO010000499.1:0-1961 GCA_964504825.1 uncultured Gaiellales bacterium | reverse complement strand
CGAGACGGCTTCATGGATGCAACCGTCTCGCAGCCTGCGGACCTCTACGCCCGGTACGCAGTGGAGTACATGCGGATGGCGATCGAAGGAGTCGAGATCGAGCCCGGTCCGACCGACCATGACAGCAACATTGTGCTCCTCGACTCAGGTGTCCTGGAGGATCAGCTCGAAGCGCCGGTGGTTACCACCGACAACGTTGACGAGCCAACCCTTTGGGGGAACCAAGGCGGTTAGGTCGCGCAGGACGCAGGGCTAGCGAGCACCTGGCCCTGCGTCCCCCGCACGGTCCTGTTGGGGCCAGCCAGCCATGGAGAGTGCGCATCGCGCCGCGTGGCACTCGAGCGATCACTGAGGAGGAACTCGCGGTGAATCGGGTCATCTCGCCGGAGCAGAATATCGGGTCGGGGCCAACCCCTGATGCTCCGACCCAAGGTGAGATCCCCGATGCTGTGCGAGGCCCCAGCCGCCTGCGTGAGTACATCCTCGTGCCGGCCCTGCTGCTTCTGCTGGTCCTCGGGGCAATCGTTCACGAAGCATTCCTGACACCAGGCAACATCGGGAACATCCTGGGGGCCTCAGCTGCGTTGGCGTTGGTCGTCCTGGCCGAGGCGCTGATCCTCATCTCAGGAAAGTTTGATCTGTCGCTCGAATCGACGGTTGCTGCTGCGCCAGCGATCGGCGCGATGGTCCTCATTCCGGCGGCTGTGGGCGGCTGGGGCCTGGATTGGCCCGTGTGGGCCGGGCTCCTCATCATGGTTGGAGTCGGTCTCGGAATCGGACTGTTCAACGGCTTTCTTATCGTGCGGCTGGGGTTGAACGCCTTCATCGTCACCCTGTCGATGCTCATCGTGCTGCGCGGTGTCCACCAGGGCTTCACGAATTCCCGGACGCTCTACGAGATCCCCCCAGTCGTCTTCAGCCTCGCGACGGTCCGCCTGCTCGGCCTTCCGTTGTCCGTGTGGGTCGCCGGAGCGGCATTCCTGGTGGCGGGGTTGATCCTTCACTATCACCGCATCGGCCGCGCCATCTACGCGATCGGAGGCAACGCTGAAGCCGCCCGATTGTCCGGGATCAAGGTCGATCGCATCCGCATGGGGATCTACGTCGTCGCCGGGGGCATCGCGACGGTTGCGGGAATCATCCTGGTCGGATATGTCGGATCCGTGCCGCCGAACCTCGGCTCCGGCATGATTTTCACGGTCTTCGCGGCGGCCGTCGTGGGTGGGGTCTCCCTCGACGGTGGTCGGGGGACCATGTTCGGAGCGCTCACGGGAGTGCTCCTGCTCGCCGTGGTTCAGAACATCCTGGTCCTGGGGCAAGTGCCGACTTACTGGATCCAGGCAGCCTACGGCGCAATCATCCTCATGGCCCTCATCGCGTCCCGCCTCACCGGCGGTGAAGCCCAAAATTGAAAGGCAGGCACGATTGAACGCTGAGAACGGAACTGCCCTCCTAGAGGCGCATGAGCTGCAAAAGAGCTTTGGTCACGTCCGCGCCCTTCGCGGTGCTAGCTTCAGCATCAATGCGGGCGAGATCGTAGCCCTCGTCGGAGACAACGGAGCGGGCAAGAGCACCCTCATCAAGGTCCTGTGCGGCGCCATCCAGCCCGATGCGGGCGAGATCCGGCTTGAAGGGAGACCGCTGCGGCTCGAAGACCCTGCTCATGCTCGCCGGTGTGGTCTTGAGACCGTCCACCAGGAGCTGGCACTCGCGCCCGATCTGAGCGCCGCAGAGAACCTCTTCTTGGGGCGCGAGCCTCGATGGCCGGGTCTGCTGGGGCGGCTTGGATTCATCGACTCGCCCAAGATGAAGCGCGACGCGGCCGAGCAGTTCCGTCAGCTGGGCGTGCCCCTTCCGTCGGTGACGATCCCGGTGGCGAGTCTCTCAGGGGGCCAGCGGCAGACCGTGGCCGTTTCGCGCGCGGCTGCCTTCAGCGGCCGAGTCGTGTTCCTCGACGAGCC
>CAZDGO010000498.1:0-1964 GCA_964504825.1 uncultured Gaiellales bacterium | reverse complement strand
CCGGAAACGGAGCGAGATCCACGGCTGCAAAGCCCACCGCGGCCAAGACAATCGCGCCGAAAACCATCACAGCCAAGGCCGCGAACAAGCGAGTCAATAAGGCCAAGCCTGCGGCTCAGCACAGTGAGACCAAGCCTGCGGCGAAGGAGTCTGAGCCCGGGGTGCCGGGAGAGGGGAAGTAGCAGGTGTTTCCAATCCAGATCCGCCCCGAGGACGCCCTGCAGGAGCTCATCGACTTCAACGCACAGATCATCCGCGGGGTCGACACCATCACCGAGGTCGACGAGATCGACGTGGCCCCCACGCCGAAAGAAGAGGTCTACCGCGAGGACAAACTCGTCCTCTACCACTACACACCCTGGGTGGAGAAGCCGTTCCCCATCCCGGTCATCATCGTCTATGCCCTGGTGAACCGGCCGTACATGGTCGACATCCAGGAGGGTCGGTCGATGGTGCAGAACCTGCTTCGCCTGGGCCTCGATCTTTACATCATCGACTGGGGCTACCCCGACCGCGGGGACATGTACCTGACCCTCGACGACTACATCAACGGTTACATCGACAACTGCATCAACGTGATCCGGCGGCGCCACGGGCTGGACGCTATCAACGTGTTCGGTATCTGCCAGGGGGGCACGTTCAGCCTCTGTTACACCGCGCTGCATCCCGACCGCGTCAAGAACCTCATCACCACGGTCACGCCGGTGGATTTCCACGTGCGCGACGGCCTGCTCAACACCTGGGTGCAGCCATTGGATGTGGACGCCATCGTCGATGCCATGGGCAACGTTCCCGGCGAGTTCATGAACGGCGGCTTCCTCATGCTGAAGCCGTTCCAGCTCACCGCCCAGAAGTACTTGGGCTTCTCCGACACGCTGAAAAGCGACAAGCATCTGCGCAGCTTCCTGCGTATGGAGAAGTGGATCTTCGACAGCCCCGACCAAGCCGGAGCCGCTTTCCGGCAGTTCATCAAGGACTTTTACCAGCAGAACAAGTTGATCAAGGGAGAGGTCGACCTAAACGGCCGGATCGTGGACCTCAATAACATCACCATGCCGGTGCTGAACATCTACGCCACCGAAGACCATCTGGTGCCTCCGTCATCGTCCAAGGCGCTCGACCAGTACGTGGGCACGAAGGACTTCACCACCATGGCCTTCCCCGGCGGGCACATCGGCATCTACGTGAGCAGCCGCGCGCAGAACGAGCTGGCCCCCGCCCTGGCCGACTGGGTCAAGGCGCGGGGATAGACGGTCGGTGGCTATGAGAGGACTGGGTCGGGGCGGGAAGAGCGCTCCGTGATCTGAATCGGCCCCGACGTCACAATAGTCGTCTGAGCTCCTCGATCATCGATCCTCGAAACGGCTCCGGCCACCACGACAGTGGCCGGAGCCGCATGCGTTCGCGAGCTACGCCCCGGGTGCCCCAAGGGCCTGCAAGAGGGCGAACGTGGCGCCGGCGGGGTCGGCAAGCACCGCGAACCACAGCATGCCGGTGACCTCCGTCGGCTCCCGCAGGACGGTCGCACCGAGCTCTGTGGCCTTCGCGAAACTCGCGGCGATGTCGGTCGTGCCGAAGTACGGCATCCAGAACGCCGGGACCTCGGCGGGAATCATCTCCGGCATCGGCATGATGCCGCCCTCGCCTTGGCCGTCGACACTCACCTGCCAGTACGGCATGGGTCCTGCGTCCATCGGCTGGACGTCCCAGCCCAGGAGCTTGGTGTAGAAGGCCACGGCCTTCTCGGGATCGCGGGTGGTCAGGTCGGTCCAGGAGAGCATCCCGGGTTGGAGGTACTCGATCGTCTCGTCAGGGCGCAAGGGTTTCCAGAGGCCGATGTAGGCGCCGGTCGGATCCTGGATGCCGGCCATCCGGCCGAAGCCGGTCACTTCCATCGGCGGCATGACCACGGCGCCGCCGAGGTCTGCCGCTTTGCCCGCCGTGGCATCGACGTCGTCGGTGGC
>CAZDGO010000497.1:0-1967 GCA_964504825.1 uncultured Gaiellales bacterium | reverse complement strand
GGGAACGAGTTCACCCACGAGATCATGCACCGCGTGGTCTACGATCTGCTGCCTGCCTCACGGCGGGAGGCGCTGCACCGGGCGGCCGCACTGGTCTACAAGCCCGGCGCGCGCCGGGACACCCGGGCGCGGACAGCCTTCAACTACCATCGAAACCAGGCCGGGGCCTCACGTCATCGGAGACGGCGGTGGATGATGAGGGGGACGCTGGTCTCGGTGTTACTCCTGGGCGCCGCGGGGGTGAGCCTGCTCCGGAGGGATTCAGGTCACTGGGACCTTCAACGAGTTCATGTGCTCCCGTTTGAAAACCAGACTGGAGACACCACCCTCGCCAGGGTAGGAGGGATGGCAGCCGACTGGATCAATCTTGGTCTGGCGCAGACCAGGCTGGTGACGATAGTCCCGGCGCAGGCGAGCGGAAGCGAGAGCGAAGCGCCTGCTGCGGCGACTCTGGTGCGAGGTCGCTATTACGCCGACGGCGACAGCCTTCGCTTTCGGGCGGAAGTGCTCGATGCCCGGTCGGGTAGCGTCCTGTTCGCCCTGGATCCGGTGGCGAGCCGGCGTCGCTCTCCGATGGAGGCGATCGAGCGGGTCCGGCAGCGTCTTACAGCTCTACTGGCGACACACCTGAATCCGCAACTGAGGGACTGGACCAGCGCGGCGAGCAAGCCCACCACCTTCGAGGCGTATCAGGAGTACGCCATGGGTGTTGAGCTCTTCCTTCAGCTCGAGTATCGAGCCTCGATCGTGCACTACACCCGTGCCTCGATCCTCGATACCGGTTTCGCGATGGCCCAGTTGGACGCGGCGATCGCGTACATGAATCTGGGGGAGTTCCAGCAGGCGGACTCGATTGGGCGGGTGGTGGGCCGGGCAGCCGAGCGGCTCGCTCCATTCGATCGCTACTGGCTGCGCTGGATGCAGGCCCATCTGCGGGGAGACCGGGTTGCCGCGCTCCAAGCGGTGCGCCAGGCCGCCGAGCTCACCGCGGGCTCCGAAGCGTGGTACCAGGTCGGTTACGAGGCGCGTGCGCTGAACCATCCGCACGAGGCGGTGGAGGCGCTCCTCCGCCTGGACCCGGCCAAGGCCGGCGAGCATGGGTGGTATCAGTACTGGGGCCAGCTCACCACCTCGTACCACCTGCTGAACGATCACCGGCGCGAGCTCGAAGCAGCTCGCAGCGGCCGCCGGCAGTATCCAGGCATCCTTCCGACTCTGGCCTACGAAGCTCGCGCGCTAGCTGCCTTGGGACGCACGGCGGCTGTGAGGCAACGTCTTGATGAGGCGCACGCCATGCCTTCATACGACGGATGGACTCCGGCGACTTTGATGCGGGTCGCGGCGGAGGAGCTGGAAGCGCATGGCCACTTCAACGAAGCTCAGGCCGCTCGAGGTCGCGGGATTGCCTGGCTGGAAAGCCGCCCGGCCGAAGAACAGGCTTTGGAAGGCCAGCGATTTCTCCTGGCCCAGCTTCGCTATCGCGACAACCGCCTGGCGGATGCGGAGGCCCTGTTTCGGAGCCTCGCCGCGGAACACCCAGACAGTGTCAGCTACGCTGGCTACCTCGGCGTGCTGGCGGCACGAGCCGGTCGCAGCGACAAAGCGGATCGGATAATCCGCTGGCTCGGGACCGTCAAGCGACCGTATCTCGGCGGTCTGCCGGCCCTGTGGCAGGCAAAGATCGAGGCGCGGCGGGCGCGAGCAGAGCAGGCAGTGGACCGACTCGACGAGGCGTTTGCCCAGGGCGGCCAGATGGATCTGTGGCTGCACACTGACCCGGACCTGGCAAGCCTTCGGGACCATCCTCGCTTCAAGGGTTTTCTGCGACCCAAGGACTGATACCGCTCAGAGCGGAGGCTCGACCTGGAGGAAGAGTGTGTTCAAAGAAGGTCGGTCAGGATGGGGCGAACCATCGCATCCAGGAGGGACCTGAACCGGGCTCACCGCACTGCCATGTAGCCGAGGCC
>CAZDGO010000496.1:0-1967 GCA_964504825.1 uncultured Gaiellales bacterium | reverse complement strand
CTGCTTGGGCAGACGACGAATCATGCCGTTTCTGATCTGTGGCTTAGATGCCCGCGGTACCTGGAACGGGCAACCGGTTGAAGAAGCCGCGAGACCTCATGCGAGGTCCATCTGCCCCAGAACAGGCACGCTGGCGTCTTGCGTCCGGCGCTTTGAGCCGGGCCCGGTGGCCCCAGTTACATGAGAGCGTTCAGTATCGATAAACGTTATGACTCTATCGGGAGTGACTCGGCGCGCAAGCGTCTCCGCCGACAGCGGATGGTGGACCGCCGAGTCACTCTCGATAGAGCCGTTTGAACGAAGCCGCTGGCGTTTGCGGCGGATGCGGTCGATCAATATGGGCGTTGAATCGTAAGGAGGCCGGTGCGGGCGCGCCGATGTGTTGCGGTTCCGGGTGCCCTGGTGTTGTTGGCGAGTGTCCAGATGCCACACCGGACAGCGTGAGGCGCGATGATCGAGGTGGCGGTGTCGGCTCTGAGGGACCGCAGGCACACGTCTCCTGATCGGACCTGGGTGCGGCGGTTCGAGGATGTCGACGGTGTGTAGCGCTCATGAAGAGTCAAGCGCGAGTCTCTCGATCCAGAGCTGCACGGCGAGTTGGCGTACGGTGAGTTGTTCGACGGCGACCATCACCCCACCGCAGGCAGGACACGGCGGCAAGGACACACGGGGGGACGTGTCGTCGACGGAGGCCGCCGGCACCGGGGGTGGAGTCACACCGAGGGCATGTCGGCAGCGTGGCAGTGCCTCGGTGCGGCAGCGAGGCGCCAAGAAACCGTAGAAGCGAATCCGGACGAAGCCCTTCGGGAGCACGTGGAGGCAGAAGCGGCGGAGGAATTCCTGAGGGCTGAGCGTCATCATTCGGACCCGACTCCCGTGCCGGTAGTCCTTCCACCGAAACATCACCTGGTCCTCGGTCACGGCGACGAGCCGATGGTTGGAGATCGCGACCCGGTGGGTGTACCGCGCGAGATAGTGCAGCACGTGACTGGGGCCGCCGAATGGGGGCTTGGCGTAGACGACCCAGTCGTGGCGGAAGAGGATGCGAAGCCACGCGGCAAAGGCGCGCTCGTCGGTGAGTTGCTGGAGGTCGCTCGGCAGCCTGAGGGCCCCGGCGTGAAATGCGTCCCGTAAACCGGTGACGACCTTGCCTCGAAAGACCCGGCTCAGGACCTTGACCGGGAGGAAGAAGGACGGGCGCGCGTGCACCCACCGCGCGCCGTCGGACGAGAGGCCGCCCGCGGGCACGACGCAGTGCACGTGCGGGTGGTGCAAGAGCGTCTGCCCCCAGGTGTGGAGGACGCTCAGAAAGCCGAGTGCGGCGCCGAGATGCTTCGGCGTGCGTGCGACCTCCAGGAGCGTCGCGGCACTCGCCCGGAAGAGGAGGTCGTACACCACCCGTTTGTTCTGCAGCGCGAGTCTCGCGAGGGCGTGCGGGAGGGTGAAGACGACATGGGCGTACCCGACCGGTAGCAGCTCGCGTTCACGCTCGGCGAGCCACTGATCACGCGCGTGCGTCAAGCACTTCGGGCAGTGCCGATTGCGACACGAGTTGAACGAGATGGCGCGATGGCCACAGGCGGCACACCGATCGAGATGCGCGCCCAGGGCCGCGGTCCGGCAGTGCGCGATGGCGCGAAGCACACGCAGGTGCTGCGCGGTGAGCCAGGCGCGACGGGTCTCGATGAAGCGTGTCCCGTGTTGGCGAATGATGTCGGCCACCTCAAAGGGTGGCCGGGTCACCGCTTCTGGAGTCGACGCGAGCGACGCGCCGTGTCCGGAGTCGAGACCGGCATCGTGTCCAGCGGGTTCGTGACCGCGTGCAGGTGCCGCCGCGACAGATGCAAGTAGATCACGGTGTGTTCGAGCTTGACGTGACCGAGGAGCAGCTGGATCGTGCGCAAGTCCGCACCCGCCTCCAGCAGATGCGTCGCGTACGAATGCCGCAAGAGGTGCGCGGACACCCG
>CAZDGO010000495.1:0-1968 GCA_964504825.1 uncultured Gaiellales bacterium | reverse complement strand
GGTGCCTGCGGTTGCCGCTCCCGGCGACGTCTCGACCCCGGGAGGAGCGACATGATCCCCCACGGGTTGAACCGGATGGGTGAGTCCGACCGGCGCAGTGCGGTGCGGCCCTACGGGGGCCTCACGTTGCCGGGCTCTCGGGTGCCCGACCTGGGCCCGCGGCAGGAGTACTCGGCGGAAGCCGAGGAACGCATCCTGGGCGGCTGTGGCCTCATGGGCGTGTGTGACGAGTCAGGGGCCCGCATGAGCGGGGAGTTTGCGGTGCGCAGCATGGCCTCCATGCATGATCGCGGCAACGGCCTGGGGGGCGGCTTCGCGGGATACGGCATCTACCCCGACTTTCCCTACGCCTTCTGTTTCCACATGCTCTACAGCGACGACGCGAGCAAGGACGACACTGAGTACTACCTGGCCCGGCAGTTTGTCATATTGCATCACGAGCCTATCCCCACGAAGTCGGTCAGGGGCATCCAGGACGAGCCTATCCTCTGGCGCTACTTCCTGGAGATCGCCGATCAGCGGCTCGCCGAGACCCAGTTGACCGCCGAGGACTACGTGGTACACGCGGTCATGGACATCAACACGCACATCAAAGGCGCTTTCGTGGCCTCGTCCGGGCGCAATATGGGCGCCTTCAAAGGCGTTGGTTTCCCCGAAGAGATAGGAGAGTTCTACCGGCTCGACGAGTACCAGGGTTGGACCTGGACCGGGCACGGCCGCTTTCCCACCAACACACCAGGCTGGTGGGGCGGAGCTCACCCGTTCTGCCTGCTCGACTACAGCATCGTCCACAACGGGGAGATCAGCTCTTACGGCATCAACCAGCGCTACTTGGAGGCGTTCGGCTACAGTTGCAGTCTGCGCACCGACACCGAAGTCGTCACCTATCTCTTCGATCTGATGCTGCGTCGCCACGGCCTGCCGGTGGAGATAGCCTGCCGGGCCCTGGCCAGCCCCTTCTGGAAGGACATCGACCTCATGCCGGAACCGCAACGTCGCCTCTACACCGCCTTGCGCATGGTGTACGGCCCCGCGCTTCTGAACGGCCCATTCGCGGTCGTGCTGGGCATGGGCGAGGGGATGGTCGCGCTGAACGACCGCATCAAGTTGCGTCCGCTGGTGGCGGCCCGCAAAGACTCCCGGGTCTTCGTGGCCAGCGAGGAGTCGGCCATCAGGGAGATCTGTCCGAAACCCGATCGCAGCTGGATGCCGCGCGCCGGGGAGCCGGTGGTTGCGCGCTTGGCCTCAGGTGTCAACCCGGCTCGGCCCGGCCATGCCGACGGGTCTGTCGCGACGGCTGACGCCGTCGCGATGGCGTAGGGGGAGCCATGGCTGAGGTCACTTTCGTCCGTCCCGAGTTTCGGGTACGCATCGACCGGGAGACCTGCATCAAGTGCGGCCGTTGCGTGCATCAGTGCGGCTGGAGCGTCTATCACCTGGACGATGACGGCCGTCCGATGCCTGACCACGCTAAGTGTGCGGCCTGTCACAGGTGCGTCACGTACTGCCCCACCGACTCGATCACTATCGAGAAGAACCCGCTCGCTTACAAGGACTCCGACAGTATGTCGCCGGCCTATCGCAAAGCCATCTGGCGGCAGGCCGAGACCGGTGGCGTGCTGCTCACCGGCATGGGTAACGACAAGCCCTATCTGAAGATCTTCGATCACCTGTTGCTGGACGCCTGCCAGGTCACGAACCCCTCCATCGACCCTTTGCGGGAACCCATGGAGCTGCGCACCTTCCTGGGCCGGAAACCCGACCACATCGAAGTGGCCATGGGTCGGAACGGCGAAGGCCCCACGTTGCTGACCGAGCTCGATCCCCAACTGACTCTGCAGACGCCGATCATGTTCGGGGGCATGAGCTTCGGGTCGGTGTCGCTGAACGTGCACCGGGCCTTGGCCATGGCGGCCAAGGAGTCAGGCACGTTCATGAACACCGGCGAGGGCGGACTGCACCCCGATC
>CAZDGO010000494.1:0-1972 GCA_964504825.1 uncultured Gaiellales bacterium | reverse complement strand
GCCATCCTCGCCGTTTCGGAAGTCACCCGGGAGCACGTCATGCACTACCTCAAGGTCGAGCCCAACCGGGTCGCTACCGTCTACTCCGGCGTGGACGACGTGTTTCGCCGGCCAATCCAAGCTTCCCGCCTGAGCCAGATCCGGCAGAAATACTCGTTGCCGGAGCGCTTCTTCCTCTACGCCGGAGCCATTTACCCGCCGAAGAACTTCACCCGTCTCGTCCGGGCCTATGCCCAGGTCGGACCGGAGCGCGGGATCCCTCTGGTGGTGGCGGGAGGGCAGAACCGGTTTCTCTCCGAGGGCGAGCTCCGGGAGCCCGAGGCACTCGGCATCGGGGAATGGGTGCGTTGGCCCGGGTGGATCGAGCAGGAAGAGCTGGCGGGGTTCTATGCCCTGGCCGAGACGTTGTTGCTGCCGTCGATCTTCGAGTCCTGTGGCCTTCCGGTATTGGAGGCGATGGCCGCGGGATGCCCCGTAGTGACCGCCGATCGCTATGGCACCAAGGAGCTGGCCGAGGGCGCCGCGGTGCTGGTGGACCCGGAGTCTGTCGAAAGCATAGCGACCGGCATGCGCCGGGTGCTGGAAGACCAGTCCCTGCGCGCTGAGCTGGTGGCTGCCGGCCGCGAGCGGAGCCGTGATTTCACCTGGCAGCGTTGCGCAGCGGGCACGATCGAGATCCTGGAACAAGTCGGTGCCGGCCGGAGGGGAGCCGACAATCGTGCCCTCGGCTGATCCAATCAACCTGCTCGTCAACGCCCGCCACCTGGCCGGGCCTCACACCGGCGTCGAAGTGTACATGGAGCAGCTGCTGGGAGCTCTGGCTCGTACCGGCCGCGTGCAGATCACTGCGCTGAGCTGGGCGCCGCTCGGACTCGATCTGCCAGGCGTTCGCGAGGTCGTGCCCGCCAGGCGACCGGAGCTGGGAGGGCTGCGGGCCACCTTATGGAAGCTCTGGTTCGATCAGTGGTATTCCCTGCGCGCGGTCGCTCCGGCCGAGGGCATTCTGCTGCACGGCATGGACGGGTTTCTGCCCTACTCGCTGCGGGCGCGGGATCGCTGCGTAGCCACGGTTCACGACCTCGGCTGGCAGGTGCATCCCGAGCTGTATGACCGCAAACTTCGAGTGCAGTACCGGGTGCTCTTTCCTTGGGTGCTCCGCCGCGCCAACCGATTGATCGCCGTTTCGCAGTACACGGCCGATGACCTGATCCGAAGAGCCGGAGTGCCGGCGTCGAGGATTGACGTAGTGTACCACGGCCTCGACCCCGTCTTCTCCACACCTGACCGACTCACCGGTCTCGCCCTCTCGCCTTCACCGTACGTGCTGGCCGTTGGGGGGATCTCCCCCCGGAAGAACACCCGCCGGTTGATCGAGGCGTTCGTCCGTTGGCGCGCGCGGGGTGGTCACCGCACCGACTATCAACTGCGCATTACCGGCACCTCGCTCGATCGTGATTTCACGCAAGAGGGAGCGAATTTGCCGGCGGCGGTATCGTTGTTGGGGTATGTCGACAAGGCCGAGCTCCCCCCGCTATATGGGGGGGCGGCGGCTTTTCTGTATCCGGGCATCTATGAGGGGTTCGGGCTTCCCATCATCGAAGCCATGGCATGCGGTGCGCCGGTGATAACCTCGACCACCGGGGCCGCGCCGGAGGTTGCGGGGGGCGCAGCAATACTGGTCGACCCTTTCTCGGTGGAGAGTATCGAGGGCGGCATCGAACAGGCGACGAGACCGGAAGAAGCGGCTCGACTTCGAACCCTCGGGTATGAGCGGGCACAGTTATTCAACTGGAGCGACGCGGCTGATGCCACGATCGAGACCTACCGGCGAGCCATGAACTGAACTAGTTTCCGGCGTTCACATATCTCCTCCCCGGCGTCCACACCAGGCCCGGGGCTACCGAGCCGGCAGTTCTTACCGGCTAGACCGAAGGAAGGTGTCATGACCCGTCAGTACGAGGTGGTCTATATC
>CAZDGO010000493.1:0-1976 GCA_964504825.1 uncultured Gaiellales bacterium | reverse complement strand
CGGAACGTGTCAATGAGTTTGGGACACTTGCCGTTGGCATTTAGTGTAGAACCTCGTCTGTCGGAGTCGTGATCGCGTAAGGCAAGACGACCACCGTCTTCGATACAACCCCGCGCCCCTCACCATTCAGTGCGACCCGTTGGTCGTCTGCGATCGAGATCGTGGCTCCTGCGCGATTCTGCGAAGCCGATTCTTCCGTCGGCGGGTTGATCCAGACCGCGTGAGGCAGGATGGGCGGCTGGGGCGGCTTCCTCACAAAGCGCTCCGGGTGTGCGGCGTAGGCGGTCATGAGCACCTGTTGCCGGGCGTCACGCATCGCTGAGGCCTGTCCGTCGTGCACGGCGGCCGGCGTCATCAGCCCGATGCCCGCGTGGCGATGCTCGCCGTTGTACCAGGCGAAGAACCCCTGACAGAAGACGCGGGCGTCCTCGAGGCTGCCGAAGCGTGCCGGGAAGTCTGGGCGGTACTTCAGTGTCTTGAACTGGGCCTCGGAGAAGGGGTTATCGTCGCTGGTATAGGGCCGGCTGTGCGTCTTGGTGATCCCCAGGTCGGCGAGCAGCAATGCCACCGGCTTGGATTTCATGGAGGAGCCTCGATCCGCATGCAAGGTCAACTGCCCCGGCTCGATCTGCTGCTTCTCACAGGTGTCTGTGATGAGCCGCTGGGCCAGCCCCGCCGACTCCGCCGAGGCGACCATCCAGCCGACCACATAGCGGCTGAAGATATCCAGAATGACATAGAGGTAGTAGTACGACCACTTCACGGGGCCCAGAAGCTTGCTGATATCCCAGGACCACACGTGATTGGGGGCGGTCGCCAGGAGTTCCGGCTTCTGATAGACCGGGTGGCGGAGCTGGTTCCTGCGCTCCTTGACTTCCGCCTGCTCATCGAGGATGCGGTACAGGGTTCGGATGGAACAGTGGTAGCGGCCTTCATCGAGCAGGGTGGCGTAGACCGTGGCCGGGGCGGTGTCGACGAAACGGTCGCTATGCAACGTCGCGAGGACCGCCTGCCGCTCTTCGGGCGACAAGGTACGCGGTGGGCTCGGACGTGGGGCGGGCGCCGTTGCGGGGCCCTGCCCGCGATAGAACCCCGAGCGGGCGATGCCAAAGGCGTGACAGGCTGGCTTGATGCCGATCTCCGTGGACAGCGACCGTGTGGCGGCCATTAGGTGCACCCGCCTTCCTCGGGTGTTTCCAGCGGGATGCCCAGGATCTGTGAGACTTTTTTTTGCACGTCGATAATGAGCTCGGCCTGTTTCAGCCGCGTAGACAGCCGAGCGTTTTCCTTACGGAGGGTCTCATTCTCCGCCCGCAGCGGATGTCGGACCGAGGCCTTTCGGCCTCGCTTCTGGGGCGTCAAGGCCGAGAGCACCCCCTCCGTGCGTTGGCGACGCCACGTCGTGAGGTTCGAGGCGTAGAGTCCTTCGGCGCGAAGCAGCGCCCCCAGGCTGCCCACCGCAGTACAGGCATCGGCCAATTTCAGAATGCGCAGTTTGTCCTCCGCCGTGAAGCGTCGCCGTGTCGGCGTGGCGACGACCTCGGGGTCTGGCGGGACGATCGCGGCTGGTCGGGGTGAGGTGGCCCCTTGGGGGGACTCGCCCGCAGGCATCGCCGTCGCCCGCCGGGTTCCTTCGAGTCCTCGACTGGCGTACTTCTTGTCAGCATTCATGATGGGGGCTCCTCTCCGCCCGCTACTCTAATTGAAGAGAGGCAACGTGTCCCACTCATATTGGCACAGAGGGAGAAAGGATCAGCCGATATCTCTTGCTTCAGAAATTGTTCGACGCAAGAGCGCAGATCGTCTTCGCTCAAGCGTTCAAGCCCCCAAGACCTACAGAAGAGTTTCCAGCCCGGCAAACTTCGATCTATCGCACTCAAGGCATCGAGGAACGTGAGATTTGGGATATTGGAGATCGCTATGTCACGGAGCGCCATTCCAAACGCTGGCCAGTTCTTGGAAGAGCAGATTTAACG
>CAZDGO010000492.1:0-1982 GCA_964504825.1 uncultured Gaiellales bacterium | reverse complement strand
TCCTGGATGACCTCGTGAGAGCCGCTAGGACGCTGGAAGCGGCCGTCGGTGCCCTTGGCCCGATCCAGCCTACAACAGCCTGAGATCCAGGCGGGGGCGAAGCGCCCAAGACCTGCCAAATCGGTCCGCTCTGGACGGGCAACGCGCACGCGGTGATACGATTCACGCAAAGCAACGCTGGATTCGGGGTAGGCCGCGATGTCGCGTGATCCCGAAGAGCGCCATAGAGGGAAGGCCGTGATTCCTGGCAGTGTGATGTGTGTGGCGTGGGTTCCAGCTGTCTTGGCGGTCGTGTTCATCCAGGTGCGCAATCACGCAGGGCTTGGACATACGCTCGGCGTTCTATTCCTAACCACCCATGCCTGCTGTGGCTCACGAGATGAGGGCGCGGCTGGGTCCGCTCTTCGACGGCATCGCATGAGAGGCGGGGTAGTATTGCAGCGAGAAAGTGCTGCCGAGTGGCGTGCTCTGCGGCACAGTCATCGTCCAGTGAGGAGTAGTGGGAAGCGATGATCGATTTCACCCTCTCTGAGGAGCAGCAATCCATCGCCCAGATGGTGCGCGAGCTGATGGTGGAGCAGGTGCGGCCGCGCACCCGGGAGATCGACGAGCTGGGCGAGTTCCCCGCCTGGGTCGCCGAACTTTTCCGCGGGCTCGACCTGTTCGCCGTGACCGTGCCCGAGGAGTACGGTGGCATCGACGGGTCGTTGATCACGGTGTGCGTGGTGGCCGAGCAGGTGGCCCGCGTCAGCCCCGCGTGCTCGATGATCGTGGGGGTCCAGTCGTTGGGGGCGACTCCCATCACTCTGTTCGGCAACGCCGAGCAGAAGAAGAACTGGCTGCCGGCCATCGCCACGGGAGAGAAGATGGTCGCGTTCGGGCTCACCGAACCTAACGCGGGCTCCGACGTGAAAGCCATGAGCACTCGGGCCGTGAGAGCCGACGGCGGCTGGCGGCTCAATGGCCGCAAGTGTTTCATCAGCCACGCGAACATCGCCGACCTGGTGGTGTGTTTCGCGAAGGTGAACGTTGGGGGCCGGGACCAGATCACCGCCTTCGTGGTGGAGACCGATCAAGCGGGCTTCGTGGTCGACAAGGTCGAGCACAAGATGGGGCTGCGGGGATCGCCCACGTGCTCGTTCGTGCTGGAGGATGCCTGGGTTCCGCAGGAGAACCTGTTGGGCGAGGTGGGGCATGGATTGGAGATACTCCTCGCGACGCTGCACAGGTCTCGCATCTGCTCTGCTGCTCAATCGCTCGGGGTGGCCCAGGGTGCGTTGGATCTCTCCGCCGTCTATGTGAAGGAGCGGGAGCAGTTCGGCCGGCCTCTCGCCAAGATGCAGGCCGTCCAGATGATCGTGGGCGGCATGGTGGCCCAGACCGAAGCGGCGCGCTGCATGGTGTACGCAGCGGCCGGCATGTACGACGCGGGGTCGGGCAGCATCGAGCGTTTCTCGGCCATGGCGAAGCTCCTCGCGTCTGAAGCCGCCATGGACGTGTCTACCAGCGCCGTGCAGATCATGGGCGGCTATGGTTACATGGTGGAGTACGGTGTGGAGCAGTTCATGCGCGACGCAAAGGTCTTCCAGATCTTCGAGGGCGCCAACGAACTGCATAGGATGGCCATCGCGCGGGATCTGTTCGCAAAAGGATAGGGGGCATACGTGAATACTGTGGTCTGCATCAAACAGGTGGTCGATACGGAGGCCGAGAAGCGGCTCCGGCCCGGGGACTGGCTGTTGGACAGGACCGTGGAGAACATCCTCAACCCCTACGACGAGTACGCCGTGGAGGCCGCTATCCAGCTGAAGGAGGAACGTGGCGGGGAGGTCACCGTGCTCTGTATGGGACCCGAAGCGGCTGAGGACGCGGTGCGCAAAGCGCTGGCCATGGGGGCCGACAAGGCCGTGATGGTCACCGATTCCGTGCTCGAAGGCTCCGACGCCCAGGGCACGGCGTACGCGTTGTCGTGCGCTCTGAAG
>CAZDGO010000491.1:0-1990 GCA_964504825.1 uncultured Gaiellales bacterium | reverse complement strand
CGTCCAGTTGAAGCTGTAGGCGGTCTGCGCGGCCACGGCGGCCCGGCTGGCCAGGTTGTAGAGGGTGCCGGTCGATGTGCGAGCGTAGACACTGAAGGTGCCGGTGCTCGGGGCCGACGGAACGTTCCAGCTCACCGGGACGACGGTCCCTTGGGCGAAGCTGCCGCCCGCGTTGGGGTTGGTGACGGTGGGTTGGGGGGAGAGATCCCGAGCGAAGCTGGCCGCGATACTGTGATCCGCAACCACACTGGCGAATTCAAAGGTGCCAACCGCACCCACCGACACTCCATCCACCAGCACATCCTGCACGTGATAGCCGGGGTCGGGCGTGATGGTGAAGGTGAGGTTGTCACCGGCCGTCAGAGTCTGGGCGCCGAGCGGGGAGATCTGGCCCCCCGTTCCGGCCGAGGCGCTAATAGTGTAGGACGACGGGGGCGGGAGGGAGACGGTCGCGCTCAACGTATAGGCCCCAAGGCTGGCGTAGTCGGAGTAGCCGGTGGCGGGGGTGCCCTTCCCGGTCCCCTTGACCACCACGTAGTAGGTGCCGGTGACCACGGTCGTGCTGAGGCTTGCCGCAAGCAGAGTGGCGGGGTTGCCCGAGGCGAGGAGAGCGCCCGTGGCGTCCCGGAGCTCGATCAGCACGTCGAGGTTCGCACCTAGCGCAGCCGGCGACACCGAGAGGCTCACGGGCCCCGTCCCGACGGTCAGGACGAAGACGTCGGCGTCGCCCGTCCGGCCCATGAATCCCGTGGCGGTGGAGTTGGTGCTCACTGGGAGGACCGTGGCCGTGGGCAAGGTGTCGCCGTGGTCATCGCCTTGGTACGCGATCCCGTACGTGAGCATCACCGCGAGATCGTCCTGGGTCTCGTTCGCGTTAGCGTACTCGCCTTTGCTCCACTGGGTCAGGTTCTGGTAGTAGCCGACTCCCATGATGGGGGCCCAGCCGGTCTCGCCCGATCCGTGCCCCGCGTAGTACGCGGGGCCGCCCACGACGCCGTCGTGGAACAGGCCGAGCGTGTGGCCGGCCTCGTGGGAGGCCACCTCGGCGATGTTCTTCTCGCTGTTGCTCAGCATCTCCGGGAAGACCAGGGCCGGCTTGTAGTAGTCGCCCACTGCGTCGAACACCCCGACGTAAGCAATCCCCCCCCCACCGCCGAATTCGCTGCTGATAGGGCTGATCAGAACCCGCATGCCATAGCTGGCGTCCGCGGTGCCGGAACGGGTGAGAGCCGCCTCTCCCGGATACTCCGTGGTCACATCCACCTCGAAGGGGGCATAGTCCTCGGCCACCCGCTGCCAGACCTGCTGGATTCGGGTCCGCTCAGTGGTGGTGAACACGGCAGGACCCCCCTCGATGTCCCAAGCGGGGCAGACGATATCGGCGTCTTCATTGAAGGTGTCGTTCCAGGCAGTGTGCGTGAGCGGGTAGCCGTCGAAATCGAGATAGACGATCTGTTGTGCCCCCGGACGACTGTGGAGCATAAAAGTATCCTCCAAGGGAGCCAGAGCGGCGGCACCGGCCGGGGTTGGGAAGCTCTCGGCGCTCTGCGCCGGAAACGCGGAGAGCTCCGGGTCGGTGAAGAACAGCCGTCCCGTCCGGTCCACACCGAGGTATTCGTCGGCCCGGAAGCGGCCGGCAAGTGTCGCGGCGCTCAGTCCGTAGGCCTGGGCCACCGCCGGCAGACGGCCACCCAGCCCCGTGACCGCTGCGTCTCCGAAGGCCCGGGATCCAGGGATGAAGGCGGGGCCCGCCGGCGGGCCGACACCGGTGTCGGCCGCGGTTGGCCGCGCGTTCGCCAAGCCTGGCAGGGTCAGGAACAGGACCAAGACCGCGCAGATAGCGGACAGGACCGCTTGCCGCACCGGCTTCGACATTGTAGCCTCCTCCATCGCGCTCACTACTCGCGCACCCATTGCACCCGCGCACTAGCGTTCATATCATCGGCTGTCCGCGACCATTCCTGAAACGCGAAGGGTGGATGGATGCCGG
>CAZDGO010000490.1:0-1991 GCA_964504825.1 uncultured Gaiellales bacterium | reverse complement strand
CTCGCATCTTGAGATCCTTCGTCGCAAAAAGCGCTCCTCAGGATGACGCGGTGCCAGCAGTGTCGTTAGAAGCTATACTCCCCCATCCCATGAGGACATGAACCGATGAATACGCAAACCACGACCCTTCCCCGCCTCATCATCGAGCGGTTGATTCATGAATCGGCAGCGATGAACCTGCTTCTCATCGCCGCCGGCAGCTTTCTGATCGCCGCCTCGGCCCAGGCCGCGATCCCCGTACCCTTTTCGCCCGTCCCGTGGACGCTCCAGCCTCTTGCGCTCGTTCTCGTCGGCGGCGCGCTCGGCTCCGCGCGAGGCGCTGCCGCCGCCACGCTCTATCTGCTCGAAGGATTGGCCGGCCTCCCCGTTTTCTCCCAGGGCCATGGCGGCATGGCGCACCTTCTCGGGCCGACGGCCGGGTACCTCTACGCATTTCCTGCTGCCGCCTGGATCTCGGGTTTTGTCGCCGAGCGCGGCTGGAACCGCTCGGTCCTCATCACGGCGTCCGGCATGTTCGCCGCCCTCGGGGTGATCTTTCTCGGTGGCTGGTCGTGGCTGGCCGGACCCATCGGACTCGGCGCCTCACGGGCCTTCGCCCTCGGTGTTGCACCTTTCATCCCCGCCGATCTCGAGCAGATCGCCATCGCCGCCGCGATACTTCCGGGCGTTCAGGCGCTGATCAATCGCCACACGCCGGTTTAGGCCGTGTAGCGCAGGCGTCTCGCCTGCCTTGTTGGGGGGAGCGTCCTCCCCACCGCCCAAAGGCAGGCGAGACGCCTGCACTACTCGGGCGGGCGGTCCTACCCCGTCTGAGCGACCGGCGCAGTCGGAGCGGGGGCGGGCTCCGGCGTGGCAAGTTGCTTGGCATCGCGCCCCGCACGGTCGACCGTTTTTTGCTCGGCCGCGCCTCGCGGGAGAAGGGCGATGGCGAGCACATCGTCGACATGCTCGACGAAGTAGAACTGGATGTCCCGCTTGATCGGCTCCGGAACCTCGATGAGATCCCGCTCGTTGAGCTTCGGCAGGATGATCGTGTTGATCTTGGCGGCGCGCGCGGCGAGAACCTTCTCCTTCACTCCGCCAATCGGCAGCACCTCGCCTCGCAGTGTGACCTCGCCCGTCATGGCCACGTTCCGCCTGATCGGCTTTCCGGTGAGCACCGAAATGATCGCCGCCGTGATCGTGATGCCGGCCGATGGACCGTCCTTCGGAATTGCACCGGCAGGAACGTGAATGTGAATGTCGTGCGTCTCGAAGTAGTCGGGTGAGATCCCCTGCTCGTCGGCGTGCGCGCGCGCGTAGGTGAGAGCCGCCTGTGCAGACTCCTTCATCACCTCGCCAAGCTGTCCTGTGAGCGAGAGCTTTCCCTTGCCCCGCACGGCGGTTGCTTCGATGAAAAGAATGTCGCCCCCGACCGATGTCCAGGCCAGCCCCGTGGCCACCCCGACCGAATCCCGCTCGAGAAGCTCCTCGGCGAAGTGCCGCATCGGTCCCAGGTATTTCTCGGCGTTCGACTCGGTGATCCGATACGTCTTCTCGCTTTTCCCCTCCGCGACCTGCACCGCGATCTTCCGGCAGATCGTCCCGATCTCCCGCTCGAGGTTTCGCAGACCTGCTTCCTTCGTGTAGCCGGTGATGACCCGCATGATCCCCGGCTCCGTCCACACGACCTCGGTTTCCTTGATGCCGTTCTCTTCCATCTGCTTGGGGATCAGGTGCTGCTTGGCGATCATGACCTTCTCTTCATCGGTGTATCCCGACAGGCGGATGACCTCCATCCGGTCGAGAAACGCCGGTTGAATCGTATCGAGGATGTTCGCCGTGACGATGAACATCACGTTCGACAGGTCGTAGGCGACGCCGAGGTAATGATCGCGGAACGAGAAGTTCTGCTCGGGATCGAGCACCTCGAGAAGAGCCGAAGACGGATCTCCTCGATAGTCCGAGCCGATCTTGTCGACTTCGTCGAGCATGAAGACCGGCGACTGGAC
>CAZDGO010000489.1:0-1993 GCA_964504825.1 uncultured Gaiellales bacterium | reverse complement strand
GTCCCGGGCGCGCGTCCGGGCTCTTCGCGGGGAGCCCGAGCCCCGGCGAGGGCGGGGCCACGACCGGCGAGGTCTCGCCGCTCATTCGCGGATCTCCCGGCCGGTCAACTTGAGGAACACATCCTCCACGGAGGTGGGGCGCAGCCGGCTCTCGCGGCTGCCGTAGCGCTGCACGAGCGGAGCGAGTTGTTCGGCGCCGGCGGCGTACAGGTAGAGGCGCTGCCCGCTGCGTTGTCGACCTAGATCGGGATGGGCCTGGGTGATCTCGGCTTCCAGCCGAGGGTCGGCCATCAATTCCAGCACGAACTCACCCACGTGCTCGCGCACGAGGTCGAGGGGACGGCCGCGGGCGATAATGTGTCCGTTGTCCATGATCAGCAGTCGGTCGCAGAGATCCTCGGCCTCCTCCATGTAGTGCGTGGTGAGGAGGAACGTGAGACCCTGCTCGCGCAATTCGAGGAGACGGTCCCAGATGAGGTGGCGCACTTGGGGGTCGAGGCCGGTGGTGGGTTCGTCGAGGATCACCACTTCAGGTTCGTTGAGAAGGGCCCGCGCGATCACCAGACGCCGTTTCATTCCCCCCGAGAGCTTCCCGATCACGGTGTCGCGCTTGTCCCACAGCTCCATGAAGTCGAGGAGTTCCTTGGCGCGGCGCTCCACCTCGGGGCCGCGTAGGCCGAAGTACCGGGCGTAGACCAGCAGGTTGTCCCACACGGTCAGGTCGGGATCGAGGTTGTTCTCTTGGGGAACCACACCCAGGCGGGCCTTGATGCGCCGCGGGTCGGCGCGCACGTCGGTGTCGAAGACCCGCAGGCAGCCGGACGTCGGCTCGACCAGGCAATAGATCATCTTCATGAGGGTGGTCTTGCCGGCTCCGTTCGGCCCTAGGAAACCCAGAAAGTCGCGCGGCTGCACGGTGAAGTCCACGCCGGCCACTGCGGTGAGGTCGTCGTAGCGCTTCACGAGGTCGTTCGCCTCGATCAGGGGGCCGGGGGTAGCGGGCGTGGACGTCATGCGGAAGATGGTAGCGCGCGCTTCATGCGCACCATGGTAGCAGGGAGAGGGCTCGGAGGGCCGCCGTCTGCCCGTAGGCTTTGACTGTGGGCCCCGCTACTGGTTTACTTCCTCCACCATGGACGCCTTCGCACCTATCGCCCGACCGAGTGACGCGGATCGCCCTCGGTTGCTGGTGGTGCAGCATGTGGCCTGCGAGCCCCTGGGCACCCTGGAGACCGGGCTGGCGGAGCGCCTCGATCTGACACAGCTCGCCGCCTACGCCGACCCTGTCGCCTACCGGCACGCGGTGACCGGCCACATCGAGGCCGAGGACTACGCCGGTCTGGTGCTGCTCGGCGGACCGATGGCGGTCTACGACCACGCCGAGATTGAGCGCCTCGATGATTCCCTGCGCCTTGTCCGGGCCACGCTGCGCGCGGGGCTACCCATCCTGGGGATCTGTCTGGGGTCGCAGCTGCTGGCCTGGGCATTGGGTGGCCAAGTGCGGCCAGGACGCACCATGGGCCTGCGCAAGGAGATAGGCTGGTTCCCCGTGCGGCTCACCCAGCGCGGCACCGTTGACCCGGTGTTCCGCGGCTTCGATCAGGATCAGCCGGTGTTCCATTGGCACGGCGACACCTTCGCCCTGCCGGAGGGTGCGTGGCACCTGGCCTCGAGCGATCTGTATCCGAATCAGGCCTTCCGCTGGGGTCGGTGGACGTACGGGCTGCAGTTCCACCTGGAAGTGACTCCGGCGTTGGTGGCGGCGTTCGTGGAAGCCTATGCGGACGAACTCGCCGGCTTGGACTACGTCGATAGCGCCGAGTTGGTCGCGCGGGCGGCCGAGTTCGCGCCCGATCTCGCGGCTAAGGCCCGGATAGTGGCCGAGCACTTCTCGGACTGCGTCAGCACCGCGCACGCGGAGCGCACAGGTATTCTGGGCGGCCGGGCATGACCGGTCGCCGGCGGTCCGTATACCGCCCCCATATTGTGGTCC
>CAZDGO010000488.1:0-1998 GCA_964504825.1 uncultured Gaiellales bacterium | reverse complement strand
CATCGAGTTCGACGACGCGGACCTCGCCGCCGCCGTGCAGGGCGCGGTGGTGGGCGGCTACGTCAACACGGGCCAGGACTGCACCGCCGCCACCCGCGTCTACGTGCAGCGCGCCCGTTTCGACGAGTTCCTAGAACGATTCACGGAAGCCGTGCGCGCCATCCGCGTGGGCGACCCCCGCTCGATGCTCACCGACGTGGGGCCGCTGATCTCGGCATCGCAGCGCGCCAGCGTGGCTGGATTCGTTGACCGCGCCTGTGACGCGGGCCTCACCATCGTCACCGGCGGTCACGCACGGAGCGGGCCGGGATTCTTCTACGAGCCCACAATCATCACCGGGGCGCTTCAGGACTCCGAGGTCGTGCAGAAGGAGATCTTCGGGCCCGTGGTGACCGTGTTGCCCTTCGACACCGAAGACGCGGTAGTCAGGCTCGCCAACGACGTAGACTATGGGTTGGCGTCGTCGGTCTGGACCACGAACGTGTTCCGCGCCCTGCGTGTCTCGAAGGAGCTGCGGTTCGGCGAAGTGTGGATCAACGACCACCTTCCGCTGGCTTCCGAGATGCCCCACGGAGGCGTGAAGAAGTCGGGATTCGGAGCCGATCTCTCGCGCTACTCCTTCGAGGAATACACCACGATCAAGCACGTCATGGCCGACCTTACAGGCGACGTGCGCAAAGGCTGGCACTTCACCGTCTACGGCGACGCGGAGTAGGCCGGGCGTGCGGCCTGCATGGAAACTCTGGCTGGAGAACGAGGGCAAGGTCTTCGGACCCGGCCCCGCGAAGTTGCTCGAGTGCGTAGCCGGCTCGGGCTCGTTGCGCAAAGCGGCCGGTGAACTCGACATGTCGTACAGCAAGGCGTACTGGACCGTGCGCGCCATGGAGGACGGTCTCGGCTTCGCCCTCCTTACCCGCACAGTCGGAGGACCATCCGGGGGTGGATCCACCCTCACCCCCGAGGCCATGGACCTTCTCGCACGCTACCGGGCTTTCGAAGCCGACGCGGAGATCAGCCTGCGAACGCTCTTCGCCAAGCACTTCGGGTAGCGGGCGCGGGCGCACCTCCGATAGCAGGCGCGGCCGCAGATCCTGTCAGGACAGGATGTCCTTCCGCCGGAACACTCCCCAGGCAACAATCGCCAGACCGACGATGTAGGCCGCGAACGTGGCCAGTGCCTTCACGATGGGCGACCACGAGATGGGTTGTCGGAGCAGATTGAACCAGTCCTCGAAATGGCTGGTGAAGAGGTACGGTTTCAGGAAGTCGAAGTAGCTGAACTGGCCCAGAGCCTGCAGCACCAAGACGAGCACCAGAGTGCCGACAGCCGCGGTCAGACTGGAATCCGTGAGGGTGGAGAGCAACACCGCCAGCGACACGATGCACGCCATCCCCGCCAAGCCGATGAGATACGCCAAGGCGATGAGCCCGAACCCATGAGCCACGCTTACCTGTCCCCCGGAGAGCGTGGTCAGCGGATGTAGACCGAAGACCGACCATCCGGCTATGACGCCGGCGATCGCCACCAGCGCCATCCCCACTCCTACGTACATGATCGCTACCGCCCACTTCGCGAGCAGCACCCCGGTGCGACTCACCGGCCGGGTGAGTAGTGTCTTCAGCGTGCCGAGCTCGGCCTCGCCGGCGATGACATAGCTGCCGGTCATGGCCGACACGAGGGGGAGCAGGAAGAACGACATAGCCGCCAACGCGGCCAGCGGCACGAACATGCCGTTGGCGGCGATGTTGGAGAAAAAGGGCGGCCCCTCGCCGGCAGGCGGCTTGTCCGTAGAAAGCCGTAGGGCAATAGTCATGATGATCGGGATGGCCACCAGACCGGCCCAGCCGACATAGGTGCGGCGCTGGAACAGGACTTTGATTATCTCGCGGCGCAGATGACTCATCGGGGCGGTTCCTCGCCGGACGACGACGCCACTGTCGCCAAGCCTGACGCAGGCCCCGCCGAGGTTGACGCAGGCCCCGCCGAGGTTGACGCAG
>CAZDGO010000487.1:0-1999 GCA_964504825.1 uncultured Gaiellales bacterium | reverse complement strand
CGGGTTGGCCGCCATCGCGATGTTCGCCTTCCCCGGCGGCGCTGTCGCGGTGCACAACGAGGATGAGCACAGCCCCAACATGTCGTTGGTCTTTACGTCGCCTACGGACGACGTCAGCTCCGACATTGCATTCTGGGGCGACCGTGCCTACGCCGGGAACTACGGTGGGTTCCGGATCTTCGACATCTCGGATCCGACCAAGCCTCAGGTTCTCTCAGACGTCGACTGCTTCGGGCCGCAGGGCGATCCGGTGGTCTGGGAGAACAGACTTCTCTTCGTCGCCGTCGATGCGGTCTTGACCGGTCCCGAGTGCGGGAGCGAGCCGGCCGAGGATCCGATGGACCGTGGTGGCTGGGAGGGTGTTCGGATCTTCGACGTCAGCGATCCTGCGAACCCGACCTTGATCACCGGCGTCTACACGGATTGCGGCGCGCATACGATCACTCTTGGGCCAAAGGTGGGGCACGAGCTCCGGCTCTACGTCTCGTCGTACTCCCTCACCCCGGGACCGACCTGCGGACCAGTCAGCGGGCCTCAAACCGGCCGCGATCCGCTCCACGGCGTGATCCAGGTACTCGGCGTCCCGCTGGGCAATCCGGCTGCGACGCGAGAGATCGCCGAGCCTCCGATCCAATATCCGGGTGATCCTGACAACAGCTTCGACCCGACCGAGCACGGCGTCCCGCCGGACGCGGGCCTCAATCCGCTCCGTGCCTGCCACGACATCAGCGTCTTCGTCAAGCTGCGACTCGCTGCGGGGGCATGCGCGGAGCAGGCGCAGATGTGGCGGATCGACGCCAACGGCGTCCCCGACACCGCCCACCCGCTGTGGGTCTACGACGACAACGAGGACCTGGACGGGCCAGGTGGCGGCGACGTAGCCGTCGACTTCTGGCACTCGTCGACGTTCAGCTGGGACGGCAAGATCGTGAACTTCAGCGACGAGTCCTTCGGCGACGGCTGTCCGCCAGTGACAATGATCAACGGACACCTGAGCGATACGGGCCGCACCTTCTTCCTCGACGTGTCGACCGGAGCGAAGTTCAGCGATTTCATGATTCCGCGACCGGAGGCCCACGCCTACTGCTCATCGCATATCGGCAACGTCGTCCGCACCCGCGACGCGTACCTGCTCGTGAACGCCTGGTACATGGGCGGCGTGGATGTCATCGACTTCACGGACCCGACGAAGCCGTCCGAGGTCGCCTGGTACGACAGCGCCGCCGCCGGTGAGTCACCAGGCTCATTCACCTGGGCCGCTTACTGGTACGAGGGTCCGCGCGCCGCTGCTCATGGGTTCCCGATCTACGCCAATGATCTCGTTCCCAATCCGCCTAGTCCCTTCGGCTTCGAAGTACTCCTCGCGGGACTCGGTGTCAAGACGGAGAAACTCGGCTACCTGAATCCGCAGACGCAGGAGCGGGTACTCCGATAGGCCCGAGCGAGGATCCCGACACCGCGAGGGGCGGCCGACGGCCGCCCCTCGCGTCTGCTTCTGCGGGTACGAAGCCTGTCTGACAAGTGCTTGCCGCTGGGCGGCTGGGCGATCCGACGTTCGTCGATTGCCCAGCCGAGGTTTCCTACGCGAGTCAGGCCCTAGAACCCGAAGCGAACCGGCCAATTCGTTCCCACCGGGGAGTTATCGCGGGGATGGGCGCTCCGGGCAAGGGCGTCGCGGCGCTGCTCGCGAATGCTCTTGCTTCGAGCAGCGTCTCAAGAGTGCCTGTCACCGCCTCGAGGCCCTGCAGCGCGAACTATCCTATCGAGAAAGAGCCCTTCAGCAGGGAAAAGTAGAGGCGGCGGGATCGAACCCCGTCCGAAAACACCAATCCCGCGCTTGTCGAGGCACCTTCCCTCCCTCAGCGCGAGCCGTACGCGCAGCGGCGGAAGAGCCGGACGCCGCGTACCGCCGGACAGGTACAACCCCGTGCGTGGCGCCGCGGACGGTCCGCCTCTCGAGCCCGGAACGCGTCCTGTTCCCCGACGAAGGGATCACGAA
>CAZDGO010000486.1:0-2003 GCA_964504825.1 uncultured Gaiellales bacterium | reverse complement strand
CGTAAGCGTAGCGACGGAGAAACCCGGGCGTGGGTTGGAGGCGAGAAGGTACGCCGACAGCTCCTCGGCGGTCCCGCCCCATTCCCCGGCAAGAGGCGTCTGGCCGCCGCCTGCCACGTGCCGGGTGACCGGCCCCGCGATCGTGGTGGCGGTTGCACCCGCGGGGAGCGTTCGCGTTGCGGAACCCCCGCCCGTGATCTGGATCCCCACCGAGCCTGTTTCCCCGGACGAGCGGAGGAGTCTCTCGCGGGCTTCGCGCTGTTTGAGTAGCCAATAGGGTTCCGGTGTGCCGTCTGGCCCCACGGCGAGAGCGGGGGCGGAGGCGTCGGCGACGAAGTTGGCCGAGGCCCGGTCTGTCGCGGCGGAACCCTCACCCGCATCTGACGGCGCCGTCGCTGCACGCGGATATCCTTGGGACGCGGCCCCGTCGGCGTTGCCGTCCAAGGCGGTAGCGAGCATCAGTGCGCCACCGGCGATCACGAGAAAGGCGCCCGATACCGCGGCGATGGCTACGTTCGACGGCAGTTTCATAATCTTCAAGAATGATACCCCGATATACTAGAAGCTGTCATAGACTGATGGGGCGGACTGTCGAGCGGAGGGCGTGTGAAATCGGTGGTGCTGATCATCGACGGGGCGGCGGGGCGGCCCGCCGATGAACTGGGCGGACGGACCTCTCTTGAGGCGGCCCGCACTCCTCACCTCGACTCCATCGCCGCCGCAGGCACGGTTGGATTGCTCCACACGGTCCCGGAGGGCATGGAGCCGTCGAGCGCCATCGCCTGCATGAGCGTTCTGGGCTACGATCCGGCGCGGTACTACCGAGGCCGAGGCCCCATCGAGGCTATGGCCTTGGGAATCGAGCTCGAACCACGACAAGCGGCCCTGCGCTGCAATCTGGTCACTGTCGACGATGGCACTATGCGCAGCTACGCGGCCGGGCATATCCCCTCCGAGGAGGCGCATGAGTTGATCGCGGCCGTGCAGGCCGAGATCGGTGATTCGCGGGTCACGTTCCATGCGGGCGTCGGTTTTCGCAATATCGCCACCATCAGAGAGGGCTGCGACGTCGCCGAGACTCGGTGCACCGGGGCGCACGACATCCCGGGGCAGCCGGTGGCGGAACACCTCCCCGTCGGCCCCGGCGCCGACCTGCTGTGCGACCTCATGGAACGTTCGAAAGCTGTTCTGGCCGATCATCCGGTGAACCAGGCTCGGGTGGCCCGGGGCGACCTGCCCGCCACGCAGATCTGGCTCTTCTGGCCGGGGCTCCAGCCTGTGCCACTGCCGCAGTTTCAGGACCAGTTCGGATATCGTGCCGCGGTGACCACCGCTGTTGACCTGCTGCGCGGCCTAGCGCGTCAGGCAGGCATCGACATCCTCGAGATTCCCGGGGTCACCGATGGCGGCGATAACGACTACGCCGGCCAGATGCGGGCGGCGTTGGCTGCCTTAGCCGACTACGATGTGGTGGTCGTCCATGTCGAGGCGCCCGATGAAGCCGGGCACTCGGGGGACGCGCGGGGCAAGGTGGAGGCGATCGAGCAGGTCGATGCTCAGATGGTGGCTCAGGTCACCGCCCTGGGTGACGGGGTACGCCTGATGGTGTTGCCCGACCACCCCACACCTTTGGCCATACAGACACATGCGGCCGAACCCGTGCCCTTCGCTCTGTGGGGCCCGGGTTTTTCGCCCAACGGCGCCACCTCGTTCAGCGAGGCCTCAGCCGCCGCCACCGGTTTGGTGGTGTCGGCGGGTCACGAGCTCATGAGCTGCTTCCTCGGCTAGAGCCCGTTTCAGAATGACGCATCGCGCCGCCCAGTGCGGCCGCGGCGGCCAAGGCTTCATTGTGAAACGAGCTCTTAGTCTTCCAGCTCCTCGAAGTCGGCTTTGGTGGCCCCGCAGTCCGGGCACTCCCAGTCGTCCGGCAGAGCCTCGAAACTGGTGCCCGGCTCGATGCCCTGCGTGGGATCTCCCAGCTCAGGATCGTAGATGTATCCGCA
>CAZDGO010000485.1:0-2004 GCA_964504825.1 uncultured Gaiellales bacterium | reverse complement strand
CGCACTGGGCAACTTGAACGCACACCGGGCAGCCCATCTGGTGGGGCTCGCCCTCTCCGACCCGTCTTCGTCGGTGAGAGTCCTGGCGGCTCGTGCGACCGTGCGGCAACGAGGGTCGACCGCAGCCGCAGTGTTGCTTGGGCATGTTGCAGCGAAAGACTTCTCAGCTCGACCCGAGTCCGAGGTGCAGGCGTTCCTCGAAGCCCTGGGTGACGTGGCCGATGACTCCGCGGTTTCGTCGCTGGACGTCCTTTGGGAGTCGCGCCCCTTTCTGCGCGGCCGCCCGGCACACGTGCGTGTGGGCGCCCTTCGCGCGCTGGGTCGCATCGCAACGCCGCGGGCGCGGCAGAGCCTCGAGCGGGCGAGCCGCTCGAGCGACAACGAGATACGTAGCCAGGCCAAGAAGAGTCTCGCGGAAGCAGATCGGAAGGTCGCGAAACCGTGAGCCCGGCTTCCGGCCACACCGTGGCACCGAATCGCCAAGACGGTCGGCTGATTGCGGTCTTCACGGTCTGCGTGCGTACAGCTCAACTCTACGAGCCCGACAACGCCGCAGCCGATGCCGCCCTCTCCGACGTCCTGACCGAGCTACACCGGCGCTTGTCCGCGTTCGGCGCTATCCGCATTGACAGCCGCCACCGCAGTATCTACGTGGACGACGAGCGGCTTCGAGCCTCCGCCTCCGAGTACCTCACCGTGCGCCGACTCCTCTCGCTGTTCGGCGAATGGGGCATCGGCACGCTGACATTCCGCGCGGATCTAACCAAGACCGAGCTCAGCGCGTTCGTGTACATCCTTGCCCGAAGTCCTCAGCACTCCTTTGCGGCGCTCGAGAGCGCACTTCGGGAGCGCCGCATTACGAACATCGAGGTTGCAACCCCACCGGATGAGACGACCGTCAACGCCGCCGAGGCGCCGCTCCACACCTACTCCTCCTGCATCGACGTCTATCGCCATCTCCATGCCGCGGTGGTGCAGCATGGTCAGATCCGCACGCGCCGCCTACGCCGAGTTACCCAGGCCGTCGTGGACCAGGTGCTCACCGACGAATTCTCCATGCTCGCCCTCACTACGCTGAAAGAGTTCGACGACTATCTGTTCAACCACTCAACGAACGTCGCCATCCTCTCGGTGGCCATCGGGCAACACCTGGGCCTCTCGAAGACCCAACTCGGGGAGCTCTGCCTGGCCGCCTTCCTCCATGATCTGGGGAAGATCGAGGTCTCCCGCAACATACTGACGAAATCCAGCCCACTCGACGAGCACGAGTGGGAGGAGATGCGGCGTCACCCCGTCAATACGGTTCACCTGCTTCTCTCTCACCAGAACCTCAGCCGGTCGACCCTTCGCGCCGTCATCTGCGGGTTCGAGCACCACATCAACTTCGACATGTCAGGGTATCCGACGATGAGGCTGAAAAGAGGGGTGACCCTGTTCGGCCGTATTGTCTGCGTCGCCGATCGGTTCGACGCCGTGACTACCGCCAGATCGTATCGGATGCGCACCATGACTCCGTATGAAGGCGTGCGCCACCTGATAGCCAAGTCGGGCGCCGAGTTCGACCCATTGGTGGTCAAGCTGTTCATCGATACTGTGGGGCTCTATCCCCCTGGGACCCTGCTCGGCCTGGACGACGGCCGGATCGGGGTGGTCCGGCGGCCGCCCCTGCCGGGGACACCGGTCGAGCGGCCCCTGATATGCGTGATCAGAGGTCCCGACAAGGGCACGATGGTCTATCTCTCCGATCGCGATCAACAAGGCCGCTACCGATGCACAGCCCGGCTCGTGCACAACCCGGACAACCAGGGCCTAGTGCCCGCGGTCACACTTCTGGACCTGACCGACTGAAAGTAGACTTCGAACATTCTCGCACGATGCCCTTTACAAGTGCGAGGAGCGCGTGTAAAATACCGGTGTCGGATGTGAAGTCCGGCACATACTCACCAAGCCCCCCCTATACCGGCCTTTCTCGCCCCCCCGAGAGAGGCCGGATTCTTTTTCTCA
>CAZDGO010000484.1:0-2010 GCA_964504825.1 uncultured Gaiellales bacterium | reverse complement strand
TCTCCATCCTCAACCCGGCTCAGCTCCAGCCGCACCACCGGGCCAAACGCGCGCACGTGACGGACAACCGCTTCGATGCTGGAGAGGCCTGAGGGTGAAGGGGTCAGCTCGACATCATAGGTCCGCACGTATGCTATTGCTGCCTGGTCCTGCGCCTCGGCCCACTCGGGCGCTTCCAGCTGGTTTCCTCCAATACTCACCCGGCCGCGGTTCAGCCGGCCGTGGAAGAGATTGACGTCCCCCAGGAAGCCGTATACGAACGGAGTCGCCGGCCGGTCATACACCTGTTCCGGCGTGCCGCTTTGCTCGATCTTCCCCGCATTCATGATGACGACCCGGTCGGATACTTCCAGGGCCTCTTCCTGATCGTGGGTGACGAAGACGCTGGTAACATGGACCTCCTCGTGCAGCCGGCGCAGCCAGCGGCGCAGCTCCTTACGTACCTTGGCATCAAGGGCTCCGAACGGCTCGTCGAGCAGCAGCACCTTGGGCTTCACCGCGAGGGCGCGGGCGAGCGCCACCCGCTGCCGCTGGCCGCCGGAGAGCTCCGAGGGCCGCCGCTCGGACAGGACGTCGAGCTGCACCAGATGCAGCAGGCCCATGACCGTCTCGCGGATCTCCTTCTCCGGCAGCCGCACCTTCCGCGGCCGGACTCGGAGCCCGAAGGCCACGTTCTCGAAGACGCTCATGTGGCGGAAGAGGGCGTAATGCTGGAACACAAACCCGACTTGCCGCTCCCGCACCGGCTGGTCGGTGGTATCCTCGCCGTGGAAATGGATGGTGCCCTGATCGGCCGGCTCCAGCCCCGCGATGATTCGGAGCAGGGTGGTCTTTCCCGATCCGGACGGGCCGAGTAGCGCCACCAGCTCACCGCCGGGGACGACGAGACTCACATCGTCGAGGGCGACAAAGCCGCCGAACATCTTCCGAAGATTACGAACCTCGATGCTCATGCCGCGATCCTTTCAGGAGTGCTGGCGGCTTCAGCCCGATCCGCCATGGCCCGCCGCTGCTGCCACTCTACCAGAGTCTTGAGGGCTAACGTCACGAGCGCGAGTATGGTGAGCACGGACGCCACCGCAAAGCTCGCGGCGAAGGCGTACTCGTTGTAGAGAATCTCCACGTGCAGCGGGAGAGTGTTGGTCTCGCCACGGATGTGGCCGGACACGACCGACACCGCCCCGAACTCACCCATTGCACGAGCGTTGCACAGAATCAGGCCGTACAGGAGCCCCCATTTGATGTTGGGCAGGGTGACCCGGAAGAAGGTCTGCCATCCACCGGCACCGAGGACGATGGCGGCCTCCTCCTCCTCGGACCCCTGCTCCTGCATCAATGGGATGAGCTCGCGGGCTACGAACGGCGCCGTCACGAAGGTGGTGGCGAGGACGATGCCGGGCACGGCGAAGATGATCCTGATGTCGTGCTCGGCGAGCCACGCACCGAACCAGCCGTGCGCGCCGAACAGCAGAACGAAAATCATACCCGAGATGACGGGAGACACAGCGAACGGGAGGTCGATCAGGGTGATCAGCAGATGCTTGCCGGGGAACTCGAACTTGGAGATGCACCATGCGGCGGCGACCCCGAAGATCAGGTTGACTGGTACCGCGATCGAGGCGACTAGGAGTGTGAGCTTCGCGGCGCTCAGCGCGTCGGGCTCCTTGATCGCGTCCCAGTACGCCGGCAGGCCCTTGGACAGCGCCTGGGCGAAGACCAGCACCAACGGGAGCACCAGGGTGAGCACCAGAAAAGTCAGCGCGATACCCGTCAGGGTCCAACGCACCACGCGCGACTCGCCCGTGGCACGGGTGACCGCACGAGGTGCGGTGGTAGCGGTGCGGGAGATGGCGGTTGTCGCCATGGCTCAGGCCGCCGCTCGGCGGCGCGCCGCCCACTGAAGCAGGTTGATGCTCAGCAGGAGCGCGAACGAAGCGACCAGCATGACCAGGGCCACGGCGGTAGCCCCGGCGTAGTCATACTGCTCCAGCTTGGTGATGATCAGCAGCG
>CAZDGO010000483.1:0-2016 GCA_964504825.1 uncultured Gaiellales bacterium | reverse complement strand
GCCTCGGTCAGGTCACCTCGCTCCAGAGCGAAGCCGGCAAGAGCGTTGCACGCGTCGGCCGCCAGGTCATCGGCTCCCGCTTGAAGCGCAACCTCCTGGCTGGTCTTGCAGAGGTCTCGCGCAATCTCCGGCTCGGCCCGGAGATGGTGGAGGACTCCGAGACGGCGGAGCGCCTCCGCCCGCACTCGGGGCTGTCCCCCGCCCGCGGTGAGATCGATCGCGGCTGCGTAGCACGCCATCGCCTCCGCCGGTCGGCAAGCCAGATCCTGGTGCCGGCCTTCCTGCAGCAACTGCTCGGCGCTTTCCGAGCTGAGCGCACTTCCCGGATGGTTTCCCATGGGTAGGTGGCCCCGCCTTAATACACTACTGCATACGTGGACAGAACGTATTCGGAGAAGTGGGTCAGCTTCGAGTCTACCGTCAAGCTGGCCGGATCGCTTACCGAAGGGGTGGTCTCGAGGATAGTGAGAGATTCGTTGACATACACGACTTTCTGATCGGTACCCGGGGCTATGGTGCAGCCCTGGTACCTCATGATGAGGTGCGCGGGACTGTCGGGCGTGAACGTCAGCCCCTCCGGGCCGAATACCACTCGCTTCATGTTGCCGGCGGGTGTTTCCATCGTGATCAAGGTGGTGCCCGCGAGCGCCCCTGGCGGCACGATCAAGACGTGTCCACCCACCTTGAGCCTTCCGCCTTTCGCGCCGATGAGGCCCGAGATTACCGCGTAGGGCCGAGACAGGCAGCGGGTGAACGTGAGGGATGGGACCGGGGCTCGGGCGAACTCCGGAGCTGGGGGCGCGGTGGCTACATCCCCGCACGCGAAGATAGCGCCGGCGACGACGGAACCCGCGACCATCAGGAAAAGCCGGTTCAGGCGGATCACGGTAATGCCTCCTGCATGCGGGCGAGAGCCAGTGAACCCGGTGGAACAGCGGCGTGCCGAGACTTCTTCCTCGGCAACCGGTATGCCACCCCTCGGGCCCTCAGCCGGGACCATCATGCAGAAAACCGCAGGGGCCATCCAAAGCGCGACCTCGGCACTCTTTCCCCGGCACGAAGGCTACCAGGACCGTCAAAAGTATGGTCGCAACACCGTCTGTCGTGTCATTGGGTTGTTGTGGTGCACCAACAACGAAAACCATTCCAGCACCACAGTTTAGCTGCGCAGTATCCTGCACTCCGTCTTCGTTTATGGCCCCTTGGTGTCTCACAATCGTACTCTATGGTATGCCGCTTGCCCCGTCCAGAGGTGCGGTAAACTCCGACGCCCCAAGCGGAAGCGCGCGTCGGTAGAATCCCCGGTCAGTGAGGATGCATGGCGGAGCCAGTCGGTTCACCACGGGATGGCGACAGAACTTTGATCTCCTCGGAATCAGCAGGGTGGCCCTTGGCCCTGCTGGATGAAGCGGTTCGTCTGGATCGGGAAGGCCGCATCGCCGAGGCGAGTGACCGATATCAGGCCCTCATTGGCGCGGCCGCTACGCCCGGCCCCGCGTTGGCGGAGGCACTGAGGCGGATGGGAGTCATCCATCACCGGCGCAACGAGCCCGCCATCGCTCGCGATCTCTGCGAACGCAGCGTCGAGGTGGCTTGCTTGTTGCCCGATGAAGGTCTCGCGGCCGAAGCACTGAATGCCCTGGCGGGCTTTGAGATGGAAACCGGCGCCCTGGAACGGGCCGGGGAGATCTACGGGCGGGCGCTGACACTGGCGCGGACAAGCGACGAGGTGCGCGGCAGGATCGAACAGAACCTCGGCATCCTGGCAAACATCCAGGGAAACCACAGCGACGCACTGGGTCACTATGAACGCGCGCTGGAGGCCTGCCGTCTTGCCGGAGATGAGAGAGGCTGCGCCTACGCGTACCACAACCTGGGCATGATCAGCGCCGATCTGACGCAGTGGGACAAGGCGGAGGAATACTTTCGCAAAAGCCTGCACCTCGCCGAGCTGCTCCACGACGTGCGCCTGCACGGCCTCTGCCTGCTGAACCGGGCCGAAGTACACCTCGCGCT
>CAZDGO010000482.1:0-2022 GCA_964504825.1 uncultured Gaiellales bacterium | reverse complement strand
GATGCCCACCGCTCGAGCCTTTTGCGCCAGTCGGATGATGTATTCCTCCACCTCGGCCGGCGAGACCATCATGAGGTCGGCGAGCTCATCGATGATAATCACGACATATGGTAGCGCGCGCTCTCCGCGGCGCAGACGGACCCGGTTCACCTCATCAAGATTCCGGCTCCTGTCGAGCTCCATCAGCTCATAGCGATTCTCCATCTCCTTCACCACGTTGTGCAGCACCCCGGCGGCGTTCTTCATGTTCGTGACGACCGGCACCAACAGGTGGGGGATGTACTCGTAGTGAGAGAGCTCGACCTTCTTCGGATCGATCAAGATCATCTTCACCAGCTCGGGGTTCGCCCGGAGCAACATGGAGGAGATGATGCAGTTGACGCAACCGCTCTTGCCTGAGCCGGTGGTGCCGGCGATGAGCAGATGAGGGAGCTTCGCCAAGTCGGTGTACACGGGCTTGCCCGCGATGTCTTTGCCCAACCACACCATGAGAGGGCCTGCGGAACGAGGAAAGTCGCGGTAGATGTCGCCCAGAGTCACGAAGCTCGGCCGCTGGTTGGGCACTTCCACACCGACCGCCTGTTTTCCCGGGATAGGCGCCAGGATGCGGATCTCGGTGCTCGCCAGGGAGTACGCGAGATCGTCCTTCAGCCCGGCCACCTTGCTCACCTTCGTGCCCGGAGCCAGCTGAAGCTCGAAGCGGGTGACCCGAGGACCTACCACCATCCCCACCACAGTCGCGTCCACGCCGAAGTCCGAAAGGGTCTTCTCCAGGAGCGCACCCGTCTCCCTGTCCCCGCGACCGTCCGTTGTCTTCGGCACTAAGGTCTTCTTAAGAAGGTCCGCTGAGGGCATCACATACGGCCGCTCACCGTCCGAGTTCACGCCGTCCAGACCGGGTAGGGATTCTTGCTTGGCGACTATCGTGGGTTCCGCACTGACTGTGTCCGCCGCCGGGCCCGGAGCGACGGTTTTCGCGGGGATGTTCGGGGGAAGTGCACCCCGACCCCCAACTCCCCCTTCGCCGTACAGATCGGGGAATGCGGCCGCGCCGTCGAGCACTTCGAGCTCGCGCGGCCGCGGCCGTGCCAGGGTCGGCGCCTCCGGGTCGAACGGCGGGTACGCGTCGTCGGTGGAATCCGGCACCTCCTCGAAGAAGGGTGTCGCGGATGGATCCGGCGCGCTCGGCCCGAAACCCGCCAGATAGGGGTCGGCGAGGGGGCCCGTGTCAGAGGCAGCAAGGCGATCCCGCTCCCTGATCTGCCGTGTCGTACGCTCCGCTCCCTCCTTGGCCCGCACCGCCGCGCGATGCGTCCCGGTGACGACCCGCCTGATGGTGAGGCCGGTCACCAGGCTGACGCCCGCTACGAGCAGTATCCAGGCGGCGATGGCCACCCCCACCCCCCCGGCCACGCGCACTCCTCCCGCGTAGAGCACCTCACCCGTCCAACCTGCGCGGTCGCGGTACACCTCGCGCATGAAGGTTTGCGTGTCGTGACCCGGGCCAACAGGTGAGAAACCCGAGGCGACCAAGAGAAGCAGCCCAACCATGCCCAGCACCAACCCGAGCAGCCACGCAGACGAGAGACGAGGTCGAAACTCGAAGATGAGGGCGGCGGCGAGCGCCGCGAGGGCCATCGGCACCAGATAGCTCAGGCGTCCGAACAGCACGCGCAGGAACGACTCCGCGGCCTCCCCGACGAACCCACCGCGCCTGCCCGCGACAAGGACGAACCCCAGGAACAGAGCCGATCCCAGGGCGGCGAGCGCCATGAGTTCCCGGCTGTGCGCCGAGGCCTGACGACCCTGCATAGGCAGGCCCGCCGCAGAGGCCTTCGTGCTCTTTGCGAGAGGTGCGCCGGTCGATGCCCGCCGGGCACGGCCGGGCCTCACCTCTGTGGGCGTTGAGCGGGTGTCTCGCCGATCAGCCACGCGCACTCATCGAAAGGAGTGACATCACTATCCTAGACCTCGACGATCACCGGCATGACCATCGGCCGGCGGCGGGTCTCCTTATACAGG
>CAZDGO010000481.1:0-2031 GCA_964504825.1 uncultured Gaiellales bacterium | reverse complement strand
CAGTTCGCGCCAACGCGACCCCGGCTACAGCGCTACCAGCCGCTCCAACCTCTGCAACACGGCTGCAGTGCTGTCGGACGGCAGCTTGCAGAGAAACTCCGCGCCGCGCGCCGTCCAGTCAAGGCTCTTCGCCTGATCCGATAGCACGACTCCCTGCACTGGAAGCCCATCCGGAACCGCAACCTCGAATGGATAGCCCTTCACCTGACTGGTGATTGGACAGAGGATAGCGAGGCCGACCTTGCCATTGTACGAGCCGGGAGAGATGACCAGGGCGGGCCGACGGCCTGACTGCTCGTGTCCGACGCTCGGATTCATCGTGATCCAGACGACGTCGCCGCGTTCCGGGGTCCAAGGCATCTCTACCAGGCCTCCGCACCCTGCGCTGGACCGGTATCCACCTCACCATGGAGGTTGGCATCGGTGACGCCATCGAGTAGCTCATCGAGGGTGGGCGCCCACGCGGACGAGGGCTGCACGAGAAGGCCTCCCTTGGCCAGACGCATCTCCACCGGGGAGTCGTCCTTCAGACCGACTTCCTCCGCGAAGGACTTGGGGATTCTGACAGCAAGGCTGTTTCCCCACCTCTGGACCTTCGTCTTCATGACGACCTCCTGGCCGTGGTATCTACAATGAGGATACCACACGGGCCGGGGCGTCTGCATAGACCGGGCACGTCGACGACGCAATCGGGCCAAGGAGCGCCACGACAGCATTCGGGTCGGACTAACGGCCCCGGCATCAGCGGCAACGCGCGAACGTTGTCCGTCTGGATGCCGTTGTTATCCGCTGACCCCGTTCTCCGGTGGATTGACAAGCTGCGCTCCATGCCACACCGCGACGATCCACACCGCGTCGACCCTCACCTGATAGAAGAACCGATAGGGCGCGACGATGACCTCGCGGAATGGTAGCGCGGGGTACTCCGGCACGGCGCGGCCGGACTCAGGCAAGGTGCCCAGCCTCAACAGCGCGTGCAACGCCTTGTCCTTGAAGGCGACAGCCGCCGAGGGGCTGTCCGCCCCGATGTGGGCGACGACAGCGAGGAACTCAGCGTCTGCCGCGGGCGTGAACCGGACGGGAAGGGTCACATCTGGCCCAAGAGGTCGTCCGCGTCAGCCATCACCGCATCCAGGTCACGACCGACTCCAGCCTCGATTTCTGCCGCACCGCGCGCAAGGAGTTGGAGGATCTCGTGCTGGCGTTGCGTGCGCTCATAGGTCTGGGCGTCCACCATGACCGCAGCCGGTCGGCCCCGTTGGGTGATGAACACCGGCTCACGCGAGAGCGCCGCCCGTTTGATGACGCCCGCTGCATCCTGGCGCAAGTCCGAGATGGGAATGATGGTGGGGAATCTGCTCATGTATGGTACCTCCTAGAGTACTGCCTATGATACCACCGACGGTAACTGATGGGCGCGGACGAACATGCGGAACAGCCGCACCTCCGTCCCCGCGCCTCCCGATGTCGGCTGCGGAGCGGCGCGCCGGTGCATCCGCTCGACGCGCGCCGTTCGATTTGCACCGCCTCACAGGTCCTCGGGGCGTAGGCCGCTGTGTTTCGCGATACGCGCCGGCCGATGCGAAGCAAAGCGGCGAGAACGAGCTTTGCGCGCGTACTCGGCCGGTCACTCACGCAGCGGCGAAGGTGATGTTCAGAAGCTCGCGGCCCGCCTCATCGTACTCGAGGCGATCAGCGACGACACGCAGGGCGAGGACCGACACAGCGACTCCCCTTGAGATATCGAGACAAGAATACTACTCCCCCTCCAGCCTGCACGGTGCGCCGGCACCAGCTGTTCGACATCCACACGCACCGTTCATGGCGCCCCGACGAGCCAGAAGCGCACCCATCATGCCTCGGGATAGTCGCTGACGTGCCTGACAATGATCTCGCCCGCAGGTTGCGAACCTCGCTGGACCAGGAGCCGCAGCTCCTCCCCGAGCGCGTGCTTCCGGATCGCGGCCTGGATGTCGGACACGGAGCAGACTTCTTGGCTCTTGTTCCTGAAATATCTGGAAGGTCTGGAGC
>CAZDGO010000480.1:0-2037 GCA_964504825.1 uncultured Gaiellales bacterium | reverse complement strand
GCGGCGCCGGCGCCGGGGGCCGCGCGTCTTGGCGCGCCCATCGCCCGAACCGAGGTGTCGGCAAAGGTCGGCCGCCTGACTGCGTTGTCGACCGAGACCACGCGCCCCCGGCTGTTCGTGAGGATGCAGGCCGGCATAAGGTCGGGCGAAGCCGAGGCGAGGTTCGCGTCATTGGGCTTTCGGGTAGCGCAACGCTTTCGCCCGCTCGGCATCTGGGTGGTGGAGTACGTCGGCCCGGCGGGCACCGTCGACGCCCGCGGGTCCGCGGAGGTCGGCGGCGTGGTGCCAGGCGAGTTCGATCTATCCCTGGCCGAGCAGGCCCTGCGAGATGCTCCGGGGATCGGGTGGGTGGAGCGCGCCGGAGTCCGCCGGTTCGACCGCGTGCCGGACGACCTCTACTATGTTCCCGTGGACGGATCGCCCGGCCAGTACGGACCTCGGGTCGTAGGTCTGGAGCAGGCCTGGGATGTCACCACCGGCTCATCGCAGGTCGTCGCGGCGTTCCTGGACACCGGCATCGGTCTCGGTATCGCCGATTTCGCCGGTCGGATCGTCTCACCGTATAGCGCGATGTACGACTCCACCCTGCCGGCTGACTGGGAGGACATCGAGGGTCACGGGTCGGGCACCGCCGGGGTGGCGGCCGCCCTGGGCGACAACGGCGAGGGCATGGCCGGGGCCGCGTGGGGCGTGGGCATCATGCCGGTGCACCTGTCCGACACGGCGTCTTCCCGTATCGAGGACGAGATCGAGGGCATGGTGTGGGCCGTGGAGCATGGGGCCGACGTCATCAACCTGAGTCTGGGCAGCTCGGAACCCGATCTGGCCGAGCTGGACGCCATTCGGTACGCCATCGACAGTGGAGTGACCGTCGTGGCGGCGGCCGGCAACGCGGGCCCCGGCGCGGGGGTCCAGTATCCGGCCGGGTATCCAGGCGTGATATCCGTAGGGGCGACCGACCGCTGGAACGCGGTGGCCGACTTCTCGAACTCAGGGTCGGGCCTCGACCTCGTCGCGCCGGGCGACGAAATCGTGACCTGGGCGGCCGATGAGCAGGACTACTTCATCGTTCTCACCAGCGGCACGTCGTTCGCGGCACCCATGGTGACAGGGACCGTTGCCCTCATGCTCACGGAGGCGCCGAATCTGCCTCCCCGTTTGGTGGAGACCATCCTCCGAGAGACCGCCACCGACCTGGGGCCGGCCGGTCGGGATCAGTCCTACGGATCAGGTCTGGTAGATGCCGACGCTGCGGTGGCCGCCGCGGTCGAGTGGCAGTCGACCGCGCCCACCACGGAACCGTCACGGGTGTTCCCCGACGTACCTGCCGGCCATGACTACGCCCCTGCCATCGATGCCCTGTCTCGGAGCGGGGTCATCGATGGCTACACCGACGGCCGGTTCGGCTTGAACGACCCGGTGACGCGACAACAGTTCGCGAAGATGATCCTGCTCGCCTTGGGGGAGACCGCCACCGAAGACTCGGTGGCTCCTTTTGACGATGTTGAGCCCACCCCCAGCGGGCTCTACCCCGACCACTACATCGCTCGGGCCTTCGAATTGGGGATAACCACGGGCACGAGCATCCACCCGCCCTTGTTCAGCCCCCGGAACAGGATCACCCGCGCTCAGGTGAACACCATGGCCGTGCGCGGCGTCACCGGAGTGCGGCCCGGCTTCCTGGAGCCACCACCGGTGGGATTCCTGCCGAGCTTCGGCAGTTTCTCGTCTACCCACGATGCGGCCGCAGCCACCGGGTATTGGAATGGCCTGCTGCAGGGACTGCAGGGGATGGGCCCCGGCTACGACATGTGGCGTTCCGCCACCCGGGGAGAGGTGGCAGAGATACTCGCCCCTCTGTTGTCAACCCGGTAGAGGTCGCGTCGCCGCGTGCCGCCGCTCCCGAGGGCGGGTCGCGGGGCCCTCGCGCCCGCCTCTGATGATCGCACCCAGCATAAGGGGTAGAACGATCAACGTAAGAATCGCCGTCGTGATGAATGTGCCCATCGTTCCTCCTATTCCCTCCTATTGACGTTC
>CAZDGO010000479.1:0-2039 GCA_964504825.1 uncultured Gaiellales bacterium | reverse complement strand
CCGCGAGCTTGGGTGGGACCCGCGGCTGATCGATCGGCCTGCCCGGGAAGCGTATGCCCGCTCTCGCCCCTGCCACGAGACAACGACGGCATCTACGGAGCTTGCCCACGGTCACCTCACGGCCACACTCCCGGCACACCCCGATCTCGCCGCGAAACCTGAACATGATGCAGGTGTTGCAGCATCCACGAGCGATCAGCGGCGCCCACGTGCCGCACTCCGAGCAGAGCCCGTGGCGGGATCCCAAAGCCCGGCGGGCGATCAAGCACAGCCGGCAGAGGCCACCCCTCGCGGTTGCGAGCTGACGCCCGCACATCACACATATCCCGACCCGATTCTTGGCTCTGAACTGCCGACAGGCGAAACAGAGACCTCCGAGGATCGGGCCCCACGAGAGACAGTCAGCGCATGTTGAGGAGGTCTTCGTGGGTGTCCGACGGTGACAGCGAGCGCATCGCCCGGAGCTGTGGTGGCGTTTGACCTCACCGCAGTCGCAGCATGTCCGGGGAGCATGGCGCGCCTGGTCGCAGCAACGCCTGCACATGCCATTGGCCCACAGCCGCCGGCGCTTGCCGCATGCTCTGCAGATGACGAGGTGCAGGGTGCCCGGGTGAGCCGCGCTCAGGTGCGAGCCCAGCCCGCATACGTGTCCACCGACCGATGTCTCAGCTCTCATGCCGGCGGCAAGGAGCGCCCGCTCCCGCGCCGCGACGGCCGCACGCTGCGTGTTGCATTGGCGGCTTCGACGGCCTCTGACTTCTGCTTCGCCTGTGCCGGATCGCTTCTGATCAGAAGCTCGCTCGGCTCGCAGTCGAGCACCGCGCAGATGACGTCGAGGTCCTCGAGCCGGATGGAGATCGGGTTTCCCGACCACAGGTGGCTCATCTTGCCGGCGGAGATCTCAAGGCCTGCCTCAGCGAGCGCGCGGCGAAGGTCGCTCGCCCGCCAGATCCCTCTCTGAGCGGCCACCATCCGCAGGTTCCAGTCCATGATCGATCACACCCTCTCGAATCGAGCAGCAGAGCGCTGCGCGGCCTTGCGGTATTCCTCCTCGATGGTCTCCGAGGACACGTGGACATAGCCCATGGTCGTGGAAAGCCAGCGATGGCCCAAGAGCTGCTGGATCGCAACCAGGCTTACGCCGGTCTCATACAAGCGCGACGCACAGGCGTGGCGCAGGACGTGAGGCGTGAGCGTCCTGACCGGGCCCGGAAGATGAACACGGGCTGCTTGATGCAGCGCGGCGCGAAACGACTCCGGTCCCACCCGGCCGTCTCGTTCTGACGGGAACAACGGGGCGCGGGGAAGCTCCCAGTCGTCGTCGAAGTCGCCGCGTACCTCCTGCACCCACCACATGAGCAATGGTCGGGACTCGCCCAGCATGGGGACCAGGCGCTCGCGCGGCCCCGACCCGCGTGCTCCCTTGCCGAGGCGCACATGGACCTTGCCGAGCGGGCCGTGCTCGAAGTGGAGATCGTCGAGGGTCAGGGAGCAGAGCTCACGAACACGCAGGCCGATATCGGCCGTCGCGCGCGCCATCGTGTAGTTGCGCGCCGCGACCAGCCACTTGCGGGCCCCGGCGAGCTCAGTGCGCCATGAAGAGAAGAACTGAGAGAGGTCGTGAGCTGACGGCGGGACACGGACCGAGAAGTCCCCGGTGTGCGTGGGCCGGTTGATCGCATCGATCGGGGAGATGACGACGCGACCAGTGAGGTCACGGATCTCTCCGCGATAGCGCACCTCCAAGAAACGAAAGAAGGTGTCGATGCTCGTCGCCTTGCCTCGGCGGGTCGCGACCGCACGGTCGCGCAGGGCCTGGCCGAGGAACCTATCGGCATGCTGAGGCTCGATCTCCCACGCCCACATCCCCGCCCAGGCCAAGAACTCTTCGATGGCCATAACATCCTGGCGGATGGTCGCGTCGAGCACGCCGTGAGCGGCCCGGGCGAACACGTACTCGGCGAGCAGGTGCTCCTGATAGGCAGCCGCGTCCTCGGCGGTGTCAAGCGACCGCGGGGATCGAAGATCCTTCACCACCC
>CAZDGO010000478.1:0-2039 GCA_964504825.1 uncultured Gaiellales bacterium | reverse complement strand
GCGACTACGGCTACTCACCGGCCAGAATCAGCGCCAAAGCCGGAATTCCGACCAGGCTGGTGCTGAAGACCAACGGAACAATCGGCTGTACGAGAGCCTTTGTGATACCGGATCTCGGAATCCAAAAGGTCCTACCCCAGTCGGGTGAGACCGAAATCGATCTCGGGAAGCTGCGGGCGGGCGAAATGCTTTTCACCTGCAGCATGGGCATGTATTCGGGGCAGATCGATGTCGGGTGAGACCGGCGGCCGCGGGTCGCTCGAATTCGCCGTCGAAGGGATGCACTGCTCCAGCTGTTCCATCCTCATCGACGAGGCGGTTGAAGAGCTGGAAGGCGTGGTCTCCTCACGCACTAACCTCAGAAAGGGTCGGACCGTAGTTGAGGCCGATCTCTCCCAGGTCTCCCCGGATCGGCTAGCGGCGGAGATCACCAAGCTCGGATACCGTGCTTGGCTTCTTTCGAACGATCGGACAGGCTCAATGAAACTTTCCCAAGCGGATCCTCCGGCTATCGCAGGGGGCGCCGAAGACGAACTCCTGAAGTTGGAGCTCGACGTCCAAGGCATGACCTGCGCCTCATGCGCGGCCCGGGTGCAGAAGGTCATCTCCAAACAGAGCGGCGTCGAGCAGGCTTACGTAAATCTCGGGACAAACGAGGCGACGGTCGACTATCGTCCGGACACCTTCTCACTGCCCGAGCTTCAGGCGGCGATCTCGAGGATTGGGTACTCGGTAAAGCCGTTGGATCAAAAACGGGGCGATATGGAAGCGGCTCAGCAACAGGAGATGGACCACTGGCGCCGCCGGGCATACCTTGCCTGGCCCTTGGGGTTGGTCGTTTTCTACCTGGGCATGTTCGAAATGCATTCAGCCTTCGGACGCTGGGGAGCGTTCGCCTTCACCGTGCCGGTCCAGTTCTACGCCGGGTGGCCGTTTCTCCGAACCGCCTGGCAGCGCACCCTCAGGCGGACGGCGAACATGGACTCGCTGATCGCTCTCGGGACCCTTGCCGCGTTCTTTTTCTCAACCTACGAGCTGTTCAACGGCGGGGACCTGTACTTCGACACCGCGGCGTTGATCATCGCCTTCCTGGTGCTGGGGCGGTACTTCGAAGCTCGCGCCAGGGGGCGCGCCTCCAACGCGCTGAAGAAGCTGCTGGAGCTGGGCGCCAAACAGGCTCGGGTTGTCGTCGACGGGCAGGAGCAGCTGGTTCCGATCGAGCAGGTCAAAGTAGGGGACCTGATCAAGGTGCGGCCGGGCGAGAAGATTCCGGTCGACGGGCTGGTTGTTGCCGGAAACTCGGCAGTGGACGAATCGATGCTTACCGGCGAATCCGTTCCGGTTGAAAAATCGGAAGGGTCGAAAGTGGCAGGAGCAACCGTGAACACCAACGGAGCGCTAACGGTTCGAGCGACCGCGATCGGATCCGAGACTGCGCTGGCGCAGATCGTACGCCTGGTGGCCGAGGCACAAAGTACCAAGGCGCCGGTGCAACGTTTGGCCGACCGGATCTCCGCGGTGTTTGTGCCCATTGTCATCGGCATCGCGGGACTCGCGCTCCTCGGTTGGATGATTGCGGGCGATCCTGCGCAGGGCCTGGTCGCCGCGGTCACCGTGCTGATCATCGCCTGCCCTTGCGCGCTGGGACTCGCAACCCCTACGGCAATCATGGTCGGAACCGGGCGGGGTGCCGAGATGGGAGTGTTGATCAAAGGCGGCGAGGTCCTGGAGGGATCGAAGAAGGTCCAAACGGTGATCTTCGACAAGACCGGGACTCTCACCAAGGGACAGATGTCGCTGACCGACGTCGTGCCGGCGAACGGCCAGAGCGGGATTGAGCTTATGCAGCTGGCAGCGAGCGCGGAGTCCTCATCCGAGCATCCGGTCGCCGCGGCCATCGTGGCCGGCGCCGCATCGGGGCCTGACGAGCGGTTGGAGGAGGCCTCGAGCTTCAAATCGGTACCTGGCCACGGAGTAACCGCTACCGTCGCCGGAATCGAGGTCAGCGTCGGCCGGCGTCAGCTGATGCGCGACAAGGG
>CAZDGO010000477.1:0-2047 GCA_964504825.1 uncultured Gaiellales bacterium | reverse complement strand
GGGATACCTGCCATCGTCGCCATGGTCGCCAACTCCGGCGCCGAGATGAAGGCCTACGTCGACTTCTTCGTCGACGCCACCGACATGCCCTTCGCCATCGACATGTGGAACCTGGCCCCCCGCATCGAGGCCACCAGGTATGTCGCGGAGTTGGGTCTGCAGGACAGGCTCCTCTACAACTCGGTGACCATCTGGAGCCCGGACGTGCCCGCCGAGGTCGCACAGATCAAAGAGCTCGGCGTCAAGCACGTAGTAACTGTGGTCATGGACATGGCCAACCAGCTCCCCAGCGGCCGGATCACGGCTCTGGACGACATGCTTGAGAAGTTGGCCCCGGGGGGCTTCGAGAGTGTCATCGTGGATACGTCGGTGATGAACCTGCCGTCAACCGGCATCTGCGCGCTGTCGAACCGCCTGCTGAAAGAGAAGTACGGTCTCCCCGCCGGCGCCGCTTCGGCCAACGGCACCTACATGTGGCAGAAGGCAATGTGGAAAGACAACGTGGAGAAGTGGGGCGAGAAGGCTTTCATCGGCCTCGACGCGGGCACCCAGGCGGCTACTGTAGCCCTGTGGGGCGACTTCATCTTCAGTGGACCGATGTGGGGCAACGACCACATCTTCCCGGCGGTGGCCGCGGCCCACGCCATGGTGTCCACCATGCGCTACGCCGAGACCGGCAGCCTGACGGAGAACGAATCGGCCCCCGTCTACAAGTTGTTCCCCGATTTTGTAAAGACGCTGAAAGGGGAGTCGTAGTCCCAGGGCGGTATCCCGCCCACTTCATGACAAGTCCAACGGGCGGGGCCTCCCCCCCTGGACCCCGCCCGAGGACCACCATCGACGACAGGAGCACAAGGAACTCATGGCAATGACTCAGAAAGAACGCGCACTAAACATACTCACAGGCAAACCGGTCGATGTCGTGCCCGCCTTCACCGGCTTCGGCAGCGTGATCGTGGCCGGCCTGCAGAAGTACGACCTGAAGTTCGCTCATGTGCACATCGACGCCCAGGAGATGGCCGACGCCGCCGCGGCGACCGTCGAGCTGTGCGGCACGGCCGCCGCGATCGTGCCCTTCGACATGGCCGTGGCCGCCGAGGCACTGGGTGCGACCATGAACACATACGCGCACTCCGAGGATATCCTCTACCCCACGCTGCGCGACAAATATGTTCACACCGCCGAGGACATCAAGATGCCCGCGGATATCGCCCAGGCAGGCCGGGTTCCGATGGTCTGCGAGGCCATCAAGATCCTCAAGGCCAAGTTCGGTGACGAGGTGGCAGTCGGCTCGTGGATCCTGGGCCCGTATACCTTGGCCGGACAGAGCATGGATCTGAATGACATTCTCAAGTCGACTCTCAAAGAGCCGGCGAAGGTCGAGGCGATCCTGGAGAAGCTCAGCGAGTTCTTGATCGGGGAAGCCAAGGCCTACATCGCGGCGGGCGCCGACTTCATCACCCTGCGCGAGATGGGCGCCACGTCGGACGTGCTGTCCCCGCGGACCTTCAAGAAGATGGTGCGCGCGTACTCCGAGAAGGTCCTTGCGGAGATAACGGTGCCGAAGGTCTACCACATCTGTGGCGACACCAACGTGATAGTCACCGACATGGCCGAGATGTGCAGCGCGATCTCGGTGGATCAAAAGAACGATCTGAAGGCCAGCCGTGCCAAGATCGGCGACGATATCGTTCTGCTGGGCAACCCGCACCCTTGGGATACGTTCGCTCAAGGTACGCCGGCGCAGGTGGTCGAGTCGGTGTGCAACGCCATGGACGCAGGCGCGGACTCGGTGTGGCCGGGCTGTGACCTGTGGCCCGACACTCCGGTGGAGAACCTGCGGGCGTGGGTCAAGGCCGTTGAAGGCACTGTGCCGCGGCGGAAAGCGTAGCGCCCTAGGGCGCCGAGAGGCAGGAACCGGCGGGCGAGCACGCCCCCCGGCAGACCGCCCCCCGGGGGACGGTCACATGTTTGACCACAGGTACACGGACTATTAGGAGGGATCCATGGGCACTGACGAACGCTTCCAGGCACTGCTCGCCGAGAT
>CAZDGO010000476.1:0-2050 GCA_964504825.1 uncultured Gaiellales bacterium | reverse complement strand
TGCGGACCGTCACCCGCCGGCCTCTGCTGCGCCGGCTGGAGGCGACCATGGCGGCCGTGCTGTCCGGCGAGGGGTTCGTAGAGGTGGTCACCCCGGTGATGATCGGCAAAGGCTCGCTTGAGAAAATGGGTATGGGTCCGGACCACCCGCTGTGGCGGCAGGTGTACTGGGTCGATGGGACCCGGTGCTTGCGGCCCATGCTCGCTCCCAACCTCTACTATCTGTTGAGCCACCTGCAACGCCTCTGGCCGCTCCCGGTGCGCATCTTCGAAGTGGGCTCCTGTTTTCGGAAGGAGTCCAAGGGCTCCAGCCATCTGTCAGAGTTCACCATGCTGAACTTGGTGGAACTCGGCTCGGCCTCGATCTCGAAAGAGCCGGCCTCGGGCACGAGGGGGCGGTTGACCGAACTGGCAGACCTGGTCATGGGTTCCCTCGGCATAGACTACGAGTTGAGGGCCACTGAGTCGGATGTCTATGGCGCGACGTTGGATGTGGAAGTCGCGGGGCTGGAAGTGGCGTCGGGAGTGGTGGGACCGCATCCGCTCGATGAGGAGTGGGGCATCTTCGATGCCTGGGCCGGGTGGGGATTCGGACTCGAGCGGCTCGCGATGGCCAAAGAGGGATCCCCTCAGATCCGCCGTTTCGGGCGGGGTCTGATGTACCTGGACGGCGCCCGCCTCAACGTACAACAGCAGCGTCGGAACACTCCGGGAGAGATCCTGTGAGCCCGGGCCAGGGGTGCGGCGTAGATGTGCGTCGGGCTATCGACCGGGCCGTCGACGGAGCCCATCTGAGCGCGCGGGAGATCGAAGCACTGCTCGCCATCGACGAGGCCGACACCGCGGCTCATCTCTTCGAGGCCGCCCAGGTTCTTCGCGAGCGTCATTTTGGTCGCAAGCTCTTCCTGTACGGCTTCGTCTACTTCTCCACGTACTGTCGGAATCGCTGCACGTTCTGCTTCTACCGCCGCGGCAACGCCGAGAGTCCCCGCTATCGCAAGTCGGCTGACGAGGTGGTGGCCATCGCACGGGGCCTTGCTGATTCCGGCGTGCATTTGATAGACCTCACCATGGGCGAAGATCCTGATCTGCACGACGCCGGCCGCTTCGAGCCTCTGGTGCAGCTGGTCGGCCGGGTCCGCCGAGAAGCGGGACGGCCGGTCATGGTGTCGCCGGGAGTGGTGCCCCGCGACGTGCTCGCCGCATTTCGTGAGGCCGGCGCCGACTGGTACGCGTGCTATCAGGAGACCCACGATCCGGTGCTCTACCGGCGCCTTCGTCCCGGGCAGGACTATCGTCGTCGCGAGGCTTCCCGAAGCGAAGCCATTGCCGTGGGCCTCCATGCCGAGGATGGCATCCTTCTCGGCGTGGGCGAGACCGTGTCGCAGCGGGCCCGCTCTCTTCTGACCATGCGGGCCCAGGGCGTCAGGCAGGTGCGGGTGATGGGGTTCGTGCCCCAGAAGGGCACTCCCCTCAGCCACAGGGAGATCCCGTCGCTGCTCGCCGAGATGGTGACCTTGGCTACCATGCGCCTGGTCATGCCCGACCGCCTGATACCGGCATCCCTGGACATCGACGGTCTGCGAGGCCTCGAGGCGCGTCTGAGGGCGGGAGCCAACGTGGTCACTTCCATCATCCCCCCCGACTCGGGCCTTGCCGGGGTGTCGCAGTCTACTCTCGACATCGACCAGGGCTTTCGCACGGTGGCCGGCGTGGAACGGCATCTGGCGCCTTTGGGTCTCGAGGTCGCCACTCCGGCCGAGTACGAGGCGTGGCTCGCCGGCGCTCGGCCGAGCGTGCGGCAGGCGCGGACCGCCCTATGAGGTTGGGCGTCGTAGGGGGGAGGTTGCAAGGTACCGAGGCCGCGTACCTGGCGCGGGAGGCCGGATACACGGTGGTTCTGGTGGACAGGATGGCCGAAGTTCCCGCGACGGGCTTGGCCGACGAGTTCCATATGTTCGATGTGATGGCGGATGAAGAGCGTGCCCGCCGCCTGCTCGTGTCCTGCGACGCCGTTGTGACCGGGTTCCCGTCCTTGTCGAAGCCGAAGA
>CAZDGO010000475.1:0-2053 GCA_964504825.1 uncultured Gaiellales bacterium | reverse complement strand
CTGACTGACGGTCGCCCGTCGTGGACCGTAACGTAGTATACGCTACCAGGGGGAATTGTGCCGCTACGGCCCGCCAGACGGGCGGCTCCGGCCCCGATGAGGGCGCATGCGGGGTCGCGAGAGGGCGCATGCCGGGTCGCCTTGGGTGTGGGCGGCGACCGCGCGGGTGATGTATCGTTCGTCCGCGGCCGGATGCCCGCCTGGTCGCGACTGCTTCACGGGGACGGGTCCCTACGAGCGTGGAGGAGGTGCTTGATGCCGGTGACTGCTTTGGCGTCGTTCTCAGTCGAACGGGTGGAGGTGCTCGATCCGGAAGGGAACGTCGACACGATCCTGATGCCGGACCTTACCGCCGACCGCGTGAAGGAGCTCTACCGGTGGATGGTGCTCACCCGGCGCTTCGACGAACGTATGCTCAAGCTGCAACGCCAGGGTCGGATCGGGACCTTCGCCCGGGTGACGGGGCAGGAAGCTGCTCAGCTCGGCGCGGCCTTTGCTCTCCGCGACCAGGATTGGATGGTTCCCGCGTTTCGCGAGGCGGGCATCTTCTTGATGCGGGGCATGCGCATGGAGCAGTTCCTCCAGTACTGGGGCGGCGACGAACGGGGCAACGTCATGCCGGAAGGCGTGCGCATGCTTCCCGCGGCGATAGCGGTGGGCACCCACATGCTGCATGCGGTGGGATTGGCGTGGGCCACCAAACAGCGAGGCGAATCGGCGGCTGTGCTTACCAGTTTCGGCGAGGGCGCCACGTCGGAGGGCGATTTCAGCGAGGCCATGAACTTTGCCGGGGTCTTCCAGGCGCCGGTCGTGTTCCTGTGCCAGAACAACCAGTGGGCCATCTCGGTGCCGTACCGCCGCCAGACAGCGGCCTGTACGGTGGCTCAGAAGGCGGTGGGATACGGCATGCCGGGCACCCAGGTCGACGGCAACGATGTCTTCGCAGTCTATCGCGTGGTGAACGAGGCACTGGACCGTGCGCGCGACGGTGGGGGGCCCAGCCTGGTGGAAGCCCTCACCTACCGGGTCACCGACCACACGACCTCCGATGACGCCCGCCGCTACCGGAGCGACGAGGAGGTGGAGGCCTGGCGGCACCTGGACCCGATCGAGCGACTCGTTCGCTACATGAAGAAGCAGGGAATGCTCGACGACGTCGAGGAGGCCGCCGCGATCGCGGCTGCCGACCAGCAGGTGGCCGAGGCAGTGGCTGTGTTCGAGGCTCTGGAGCCACCCTCGCCGGAGGAGATCTTCGCCCACGTGTATGCGGAGATCACACCGCCCCTGGCCGAACAACGCGATGCCCTGCTGCGCCGCGTCGAGGGGAGAGGGTAGCTGTGGCCAGACTCAATCTCGTCGAAGCGATCGACCAGGCGCTTCTACAGGAGATGGAACGCGATCCGCGGGTGATCGTCCTGGGCGAGGACGTAGGCAAGGACGGCGGCGTCTTCCGCGTCACCGACGGGTTGGTGCAAAGGTTCGGCGAAGAGCGGGTCATCGACACGCCCCTTGCCGAGTCGGGCATCGTGGGGATGGCCATCGGGATGGCGATCGCCGGTTACCGGCCGGTGGCCGAGATCCAGTTCTCCGGATTCGCGTACCCGGCGTACGACCAGCTCGTGAGCCACGCCTCGCGCATGCGCACCCGCACGCGAGGGCGGTTCACGGTGCCGTTGGTGGTGCGCGCGCCGTACGGCGGGGGCATTCGGGCTCTTGAACACCACTCGGAGAGCATGGAAGCGGTATTCGCCCACGTGCCGGGGCTCAAAGTGGTCATCCCCGCCGATCCGTATCAGGCTAAGGGTCTGCTGACGGCCGCCATCCGCGACCCTGACCCGGTGGTCTTCTTCGAGCCTGCCCGCGTGTATCGGGCGATCAAGATGGAAGTGCCCGAGGAAGAGTACGTGATCCCTCTTGGCCGGGCGCGCGTCGCGCGTGAAGGGCACGATCTCACTCTGATAGCGTGGGGAGCCCAGGTGCGGGTCGCTCTGGAGGCGGCGGATCGGCTGGCGGCGGAAGGGCGTTGCGATGTAGAGGTGGTCGATGTACGCAC
>CAZDGO010000474.1:0-2054 GCA_964504825.1 uncultured Gaiellales bacterium | reverse complement strand
GGGCCCCGCCAAGCACCGATTCATTCGGTCTCATAGCCTCCAGCAAACCGATATCGTCGAACGTGCCGAAGCGCTCGTGTGCGGTGGCGTGCAGTGCCACCAGTTTGTAGAGGGCGAACGGGGCCGCGCCCACACACCCCAGGGCCGGACGCACATAGAGCACGGCGCCATCACTGAAAGCGGGCACATCGGGGGGAACAGTAGCCGGATTCAGCAGGTCAAACATCGACCGCAGATGGGCGGGCCTGCCCAGGAAGGCCTCGAGCAGCAGGGCCACCCGCGGCCGGAAGGCGCTGAACGAGGTCTCGCGACACAGCACCTCCACCGCCTCCTGACTCCGCTTGGAGCCATAGGACATATAGAGCACCAAGTCGTCCTCGCGGCGGGTCACCTCCATACCCAGCTCGACCCACTCCACCAGCTGGGCCACCTGCATGCTCGCCACCAGCGCCGGGAGGGCTCTGAAGAGTCCCTTCACCGCATGCCGCGAGCGGCCGGCTACTTTGACCCCGAGCGCAACGAGCACCGCCAGGTCCTCTTGATGCAGCCAGTGCGCCGCCTTGCCCACCGCTTCAAGAAAGCCGCGCGACGCCCACCATTCACCGGTCGCGAGTTCCACGCCGCCCGCGTGCCAGGCGCGCAAGAAATCCATGTCCCGCCGACTGAGAATCGCCGGAGCGTAGTCCATGAACGAGGCCGCCAGGTCGACGTCCCGTGCCAACTCGTGAGCCCGGCGGTCGATCTCCCGGAACTCATCGGCGCTCACCCGGGCGGCGAGAGAGCGCCACATGCTCACGTAAGCGCCCGTCAACCGAGCCGAGCGGCTCGTGAAGCGGCGCAGCGACTCGTGTACGGTGTCCCGTAGATCGGGGTGCGCGGGCAGCAGCGCCAGGCCCTCGGCAAGGCCGATGAGAAGCCCCCGCTTGTCGCGCAGCCGCTGGGTCGCCACATACCCCGCGACCTCCGCCCACAGGCCCGCGTCGATCGGCTCCAGAGCGGCCAACCGCGCGCTCAGATACGGAGGGATCTCGATCACGGCTCGAAGACTGCTTCGATCAGCTCCCGGAGCGTCGCCAGCATGTCTTGATCGTCGGTCAGCGGCATGGTCATCGACACTTCAGCGGCCCGCCGAGCGGGGACCCCTTGAGCGATGAGCCGGGCCGCGTAGACCATGAGTCGTGTGGAGACGCCCTCCTCCAACCCGTGATCGCGCAGGTTACGGATCATGGCGCCCAGTTCCACTAATCTCACCGCGACGGCGGGGTCACTATTCGTCTCCCGGGCAACGATCTCAGCCTCCACCGCTTTCTCGGGGTAGACGAAATCGAGGGCCATAAAACGCTGGCGAGTGGACTGCTTGAGGTCTTTCAGAATGCTTTGATAGCCCGGGTTGAAGCTGACCACCAGCATGAAGTCGTCATGGGCCTCGACGATGTGACTTTTCTTCTCGATAGGCAACACCCGGCGATCGTCGCCCAGCGGATGGATGACCACCGTGGTGTCTTTCCGCGCCTCCACCAACTCGTCGAGATAGCAGATGGCGCCGTGCTTCACGGCCAGCGTGAGCGGCCCATCGACCCAGCGGGTCTCGTTGTCCACGAAGAGGTAGCGACCCACGAGGTCGCTGGCGGTCAGATCCTCATGGCACGCCACGGTGATCACGGGGAGGCCCAGCCGGTACGCCATATGCTGCAGAAAACGTGTCTTCCCGCTGCCCGTCGGACCCTTGAGCATGACCGGCATCTTGAGGCGATGCGCCTGCTCGAACAGCTCGATCTCGTCACGGGTAGCGCGGTAGTACGGCTCCTCGAGTATGCGGTAGCCCTCGATGGAGAGCTCCTCGCCTCGATGGGCGTGGGCGTCCTCGTGGGCGTCCTGTGAGTCCGCGGGTGCGGAGGGTTCAGCAGCCGGTCCCATGGACCCGATCTCCTTGCTTTTGGGGTGACTTTGGGGGTGATAGTGACGGTGGTGGGGCGCGCTCGGGGGGACGAGCCCGCCCCACCACCTTGCTACACGAAGGCGCGAGCGCTGCTACATCTTCCGCAGCGCGCCCA
>CAZDGO010000473.1:0-2061 GCA_964504825.1 uncultured Gaiellales bacterium | reverse complement strand
CGGTCACGTTCGTGAGTTGACGATTAGCACGATCGCCGCTCCCACTGAGTTCTCCGAGTATCGGGTGATCCGCGACCTCGACTTCGATCCGGCCCGCACCGCGGTCGTGGTCATCGACATGCTCAACGACTTTCTCGAGCCGGAGGGGGCGATGCCGCTGCTGGCAGGGCGGCGTCTGTACGACCCGATCCGCCGTCTGCTCGCCGCCGCCCGTGAGAACGGCGCCAGCGTGATCTGGGTATGCGATCAACATCCACCGCTGGACCGCGAGTTCGAAAAAAGATCTGTCCATTGCCTCAAGGGGAGCTGGGGAGCAGAGATCGTGGCCGAACTGGAACCAGACACCGATGAGTACCGTGTCCCCAAGCGGCGCTATTCCGGCTTCTTCGAAACCGACCTCGACCTTCGCCTCCGCGAGCTCGGCATCGATCACCTCATCCTCACCGGGGTGGTCACCAACATCTGCGTCCGCTCGACCGCCCACGACGCCTTCTTTCGCGGCTACGACGTCATCGTTCCTGTGGAGTGCGTGGCGGCCACCTCTGAGCGCGAGCAGCAGTCGACCCTCTACGACTTGGACACCCACTACGGAACCGTGGCCGGCCTGGAAGAAGTCCTGGCCATCCTCGCCCGGGCTCGACAGCCTGGGTGATTACGCTCGCGACATGAGGAAGCTCGAGAATTTCAACTTCTACATCGATAAGAAGTGGCGGTCAGTTTCTGGCACATAGACCCCACCCAGCAATTAGGCGTCGATCGTGCCCTCGGCGGCGGGACCTGGTGAGGGTAAGAACCATGGGAGGAAGAAGATGAGGAGAACAAGTCTGGTCATCGTCGGCCTGGTGCTGGCGCTGGTCGGAGCAGCCTGTAGAGGCAGCGGCGATGCCGGTGACCCGATCAAGATCGGCATCATCGCCGACCTGACCGGTCCCTTCACCACCTACGGCACCAGCCTGTCGAGAAGCGCTCAACTGGCGATCAACGAGGTCAATGAAGCAGGCGGCATCGACGGCCGCCAGGTCGAGGTGATCGTCGAGGACATCCAGACCGACGTTGCCGCCACCGTCGACAAGGCCCGCAAACTGGTGCAAAGCGACAACGTCGACCTGGTGATGGGGCCGATCGGCTCCGACGCCAATGACGCCGCCTACGCCGAGGTGGTCTCGAGCGGCGGCAAGCTGCTCTTCTACACCGAAACCTACGAGGGTGGGAAGTGCGACAAACTCTACTTCTCGTTCGGGGCGGTTCCCGCCCAGCAGATCCGCCCTCTTATCCCGATCCTTCAGGACGAGTACGGACCCAACGCCATGTTGTTCGGAGCCGACTATGTGTGGCCCCGGCGCAGCTTCGAGATCGCCAAACCCATCATCGCCGAGAACGGTGGCACCGTCGTATCCGAGCTGTACCTTCCCCTGATCGCAGATGACTTCAGCGAACTCGTCCAGGAGGTCCGCGACAACCAGCCCGACTACATCTTCTCGCTCTATCCAGCGGTGTGGGGTGCTGCCTTGAAGGCGCTCGACGACGCCGGGCTGTTGGACACCGTCGGGGTGGGAACGATCTTCCTCGGCGACCCCGACTATGTCGGAATCGCCGACCTGGCCGAAGGCTCGTACACGGCGCTTCCCTTCTTCACCGCGGCCGACGCCTCCGGCGTGCAGGCCTTCCTCGATGCCTATGGCGCCGAGTTTGGTCAGGGTCAGATCCCTTCAGGGGGTGAAGGGATAGGTGCCTACAACGCGGTCTGGCTCTACAAGCAGGCGGTGGAACAAGCTGGTTCGACCGATCCCGGAGCCGTGGCCGAGGCAATGGTGGGTCAGACCTACGACGGGCCGACGGGAAGGGTCGAGATGATGCCCTCCCACCACCTCAAGCAGACGATCAACCTCGTCCAGGCCCAGAACGGCCAGTACGCGCTAGTCGAGGCCTTCGCTGACATGGACCCGGAGGAGGGTTGCTCGTTGTAACCGGCGGCAACAGACTCGCCAGTGCCAAGCATCGTTGAGCGAACCCTGGGCGGCCGATTTCGGCGGCCCGGGGTTTCCGGTGGGCGGATCCTGC
>CAZDGO010000472.1:0-2069 GCA_964504825.1 uncultured Gaiellales bacterium | reverse complement strand
GAACAGCGCTTCGGTCGCATCCACCGCATCGGCCAGACGGAGGTGTGCCACCTGTGGAACCTGGTGGCCGAGGAGACCCGCGAGGGCGACGTCTACCGCAGGCTCCTCGAAAAGCTCGAGCAGGCCCGCAAGGCTCTGGGCGGTCAGGTGTTCGATGTGCTGGGCAAGCTCCAATTCGAGGGGCGATCGCTCCGAGAGTTGCTGATCGAGGCCATCCGCTATGGCGAGCGGGAGGATGTGCGGCTGCGTCTCACCCGAGCCGTCGAGCACGCCTTCGACCAGAGCGAGCTGCGGGATCTGTTCGAAGACCATGCCCTGGCCCACGACACCATGGACGTAAGCCACGTCCACCGCATCCGTGAAGACATGGAGCGGGCCGAGGCCCGGCGCCTACAGCCGCACTACATCGAGTCGTTCTTCCACGAAGCCTTCGGCCGCCTGGGCGGGACGGCGAAACAGCGGGAGCCGCGCCGATACGAGATCACCCACGTGCCCGCTCCGGTACGCAACCGCGATCGCCTGATCGGCATCGGTGAGCCGGTGCTGCCGCGCTACGAGCGCGTCGCGTTCGAGAAGCCGCTGGTCGCTCCGCCGGGCGAGCCTTTGGCCGCCTTCATCTGCCCCGGCCACCCGCTCCTTGACGCGGTCATTGACCTCACCCTGGAGCGCCACCGCGATCTCTTGAAGCGCGGCGCCGTGCTCGTGGACGAGCGCGACCCCGGCCTGCAGCCGCGGGTGCTCTTTACGCTTGAGCACGCGATTCAGGACGCGAGCCTGACCCGAGCGGGAGATCGCCGAGTCGTCTCCAAGAAGATGTTGTTCGTGGAACTCGGAGCCGACGGCACCATGCGCCACGTACAGTATGCACCCTACCTCGACTACCGCCCCCTGGTGGAAGGCGAGCCCGGGGTGGACGCTATTCTCGCCCGCCCCGAGTGCGCCTGGATCGACCGCGAGCTTGAGCAGCGGGCGCAGGGGTACGCCGTGGCGCACGTGGTGCCTGAGCACGTGGCCGAAGTACGCGGCGCCAAACTTGCCCTGATTGCTAAGACCGAGGCGGCGGTAAAGGAGCGGCTCACCAAGGAAATCAGCTATTGGGATCACCGCGCCGAGCAGCTGAAGCTCCAGGAGCAGGCGGGCAAGATGAATGCCAAGCTCAACTCCGGCGAGGCCCGCAAACGCGCCGATCTCCTGCAGGGGAGGTTGCAGAAGAGGCTCGACGATCTGAAGCGCGAAGCCCAGATCTCTCCTCTTCCGCCCGTGGTGCTCGGGGGGTCACTGGTCGTGCCGATGGGGCTTATCGCGGCGATGACCGGCCGACCCGCGGTCGCGGCGCAGTCGCCCGTAGACACGCAGGCTGCCGCTGCCCGGGCACGCATGATCGTCATGGACCTGGAACGCGACCTCGGCTTCGAGCCGGTGGATCGTGAATTCGAGAAGCTCGGCTACGACATCGAGAGCCGCGTTCCGGGAACCGGACGACTTCGGTTCATCGAGGTGAAAGGCCGCGTGGCCGGTGCTTCAACCGTCACCGTGACCAAGAATGAGATCCTCTACTCGCTCAACAAGCCGGATGACTTCATCCTGGCCATCGTCGAGTTCCGCGACGACGGCAGCCACCGCGCCTACCACGTGCGTCGTCCGTTCCACCGGGAGCCGGACTTCGGGGTGACCAGCGTGAACTACAACCTGGCCGAGTTGCTGGCGCGGGCGGAGGCGCCGCAGTGACCGCCAAGCTGCGCATCTTTGTGAGCTCGGTGCAGAAGGAGCTCGAGGACGAGCGCCTCATCGTCCAGAATCTGGTGAACACCGATCCGTTTCTCTCGACGCACTGCGTCCCGGTGCTGTTCGAGTTCGAGCCGGCGTCGCCGACCAGAGCCCTGCAGGGTTGTCTCGAATCCCTTGACCGTTGTGATGTCTACCTGCTCATCGTGGGAGTCGAGTACGGCACCCTGGTGGGCGATGTGTCGATCACCCACGCCGAGTACCGCCGGGCGAAGGAGCAAAGCCTGCCCGTCCTTGCCTTCATCAAGGGTGATCGCGGTCTCGAGCGGGAAGAGGGGACCCTC
>CAZDGO010000471.1:0-2070 GCA_964504825.1 uncultured Gaiellales bacterium | reverse complement strand
GTGCGGCGGTCTGAGTCACCGGCGCACCGGCCTGCGCCACCTGCGGCGTCACCGCTCCTTTGGCGCGGGCCGCCAGCATCTGCGCGTAGCTCTTCGAGGCGTACGAAGGGAGCGTGCGCCACCGGTCGATGCCGGCCACCTTCTCGCCCACCAGGCGCAGCAGGCCCTGGTTCATCAGCGGGTTGGCCAGCGGCGCCGCCAGCCGCCCGAGCCTGGATACCAGCTCGGCCCGTCCCAGGATCGCGTCCACAGGCGCGCCCGGGCGGCCGGCCCGGTACCTGCTCTTGGCCTCGAGCATCAGCTTGGGAATGTTGACGTTCGACGGACACTCCAACGCACACATGCCGCACTCGATGCAGTAGTCGGTGATCTCCTTGGCCGCGTCCGTCACATAGGCGGCCCGCGGGTCGAGCTTTCCCGAGATGATGTTCCGCAGGAGGTTGGCCTTGGCGCGCGGCGAGGCGTGTTCCCGCCGGGTGGCTTTGTAGGTGGGGCACATCGTGGTGGCCACCAGGCTCTTGCATTGGGCGCAGCCGTGGCACTTCTCGATCTCGCGCTCGTACTCGCTCTCGGGAAAATGGAGCAGCGTGGACTGCTCGTGCGTGTAGTAGTCCGGGCCGTAACGCAGGTTGGTGGCCAGACCACCGGTGACCGCTTCGTTCACGATCTTCTTGCCGGGGTTCATGATGCCGGTGGGGTCGAAGGCGGCCTTGATCTCCTTGAAGATGCCGTAGACCTCGTCGCCGTATACCATGCGCACGTAGGGGGAGCGGACGATGCCGTCGCCGTGCTCGCCGGAAGGCGTGGCCTTGAGATCGATCACCAGCTGCATGGCCTCGTCCATGATGGACTTCATGATGCGGAGGTCGTTGGGATCCTTGGTGCTCAGGATCGGTCGCGTGTGGATGTTGCCGTCGCCGGCATGTCCATACATGATGGACTCGACCCCATGCTTCTCCAAGATCCCGACCACCGTGCTCATGTAAGTGGCGAGGACGTCCGGATGCACCGTGATGTCCTCGATGAACTCCACGATCTTTTTGGGCCCGGGGAGCTTCTGCAGCAGCGGCACCGCGGCTTGGCGCACTGCCCAGAGTTGCTTCTGCTCCGCGGCTCCCATCGCCCGTTTCACCTGGAGGGCGGATCCGCCGGCGAGCATCCGCTCCAGGGACGTCAGCTGGGAGTCGAGTTCGGCGTCGTCGGGCGCCTCGAACTCCACCAAGAGGGCCGTGTCGACGACCGAGGGCAGCATGGCGTCGATCTTGGAGTTGTTCTTGCGGACGAAGCGCAGGAAGTTGGCGTCCATGATCTCGATGGAGGTGGGCTTCAAGTCGAGGATGGGGAAGACCGCCTCGCATGCCGCGAACACCGTGGGGAAGTAGGCCATGCCGATGGCCCGCCGGCCGGGCAGCGGCACGAGGTTGAGGGTGGCCTCGGTTACCAAACCCAGCGTGCCCTCGGAGCCCACGAAGAGCTTCTGCAGATGGACGGTGGGGTCGTCTGGGGTCGCGCGTCTGTCGGTTGCCCCGCTCAGCCCGGTGCGCCAACCGGCGCCCGCCGCGGAGCCGTCATCGAAGACCGTCTCCACCCGGTAGCCCGAGCAGTTCTTCAGCACGCGGGGCATGGAGGCGAGTATAGCGTCCCACTTGTCCTCGAGCAGGGGTAACACCTGGGCGAAGGCACGCCCCCCGACGCTCTGGTCGGCCAGGAGGGTGGCAAGTTCCGGGCTATGGCGTCCCACCGCTGTGGCCCGGAAGAGTTCTCCTCCGTGAAGGACCACGTCCAGGGCCAACACGTGGTCTTTGGTGCCGCCGTAGGCGACCGATCGGCCTCCTGAGGAGTTGTTGGCGATCATGCCGCCGAGACTGCAATAGTTCTCGCTCGAGGGGTTGGGCGCGAAGAAGGTGCCGAACTGCTTGATGTGGGCATTCAGCACGCCCATCACCACGCCGGGCTGCACGCGGGCCCACGATCCGTCGGGAGCCACCTCGAGGATCTTGTTCATGTAGCGCGTGAAGTCGACCATGAGGCCGGCTCCGACCGCGGCGCCGGCCAGCCCCGACCCCGAAC
>CAZDGO010000470.1:0-2072 GCA_964504825.1 uncultured Gaiellales bacterium | reverse complement strand
GCGGCGACCCTTCGCGATGTCGACGTCATCGAGGCCGCGAAGGCCGTCGGACTCGTCGACAACAAGGTCGCGTCGTTCTCGTCGACCCACACGGCCCTCCGGCTCGTTATCCCCCTGGCGCGGCGGGCCCAGCGGACCTGAGCCCCGCGCCAGCCGAGCGTCAGCCCCGCGCCACCCCAGCATTCTCCCGATCTCTCCTCCCCGGACAGCAAACGGAGTTCCAGGGGCCTTCCGCGCGTCGCCGGCGGCCCATCCGGACTCCGGCGAGCGTGGATTGTCAGATTGCTCCCGTCTGCCTGGGACTGCACACGCCGGGTAATGGATACTTGTCTATTTGGATACCCGAGTTTCGTGTTGCGCCTGGGGGGTTCTCCAGCCAGAAGCCGGAGGGAGATGGTCGGAGGGGTCATCAGGGTGCCCACTCCGACACGGATCGGAGTGCGGCGCGTAGCGGGACCGTCGCGTCCCCAAACGAGGAGATCACGTCATGACGAGATCAACGACCATGCGCGGGTTGGCTATCGCAGGCTTGTGTGTTGTATTGGCCCTGCTTGCGCTCGTCGGGTCGGCTTCGGATAGCCCCCGCAGAGCGATCCTTGCCCTCGGCGGCGATGACCGGGGCGTCGACATTACAAACACTCCCGAAGGGCAGCGGCAGGTCCGTGAAGCCGCTGATCGATTCAGATCGCAGGGCTTCGGCGCCGAGATTGCAGAACTTGCGGCCACCCGTTTCGCGGGTGGGGATATCGTCGTGGCGCCGAAAGGCAGTCTGATCGCCGACCTGCGTTCGGAAGACGCGGGGTTCCGCATGACGGTCACTGGGCGGGAACGGGTTCTCCTGGCCGGGCCGCTCACTGCGGCGGAGGCTTACTGGTCGCAGATTGCCTACTCTTGCGTCAGCTATTCACTTCCCAGCGGTAGCTTCTTTGACCCGTGCTACCGGATGTACAAGATGGTCAATGACAACGTTGCTGGCAAGGAGTACTGGCGCCTCACCTGGAAGGGAACGATGTTCACGGCGTCCGGCCGCACCCTGGATTGGGGTTGGCTCCACGTTGACCAGGACTCGGGGCCGGCCCAAACGTTCGCGGATTACAGTCCGGAGAACGATGAGACCGGAGCCTGCGCAACGGAGACGCTCGGCGTGCAGGTCCTTGGTGCCGCAGCCAGTTGGTCCTACAACCGATGCGAAAGGTGGGATATTTCGAAGACCGCCGGGAACCTCATGGGCTGGTTCAAGAACCGATGGTCGTGGGCTACATATCCTCCCCAGTTAGAAACCGATCGCGGTGTCGGATTGGACATCGCGAGCTACGGCAACAACGGATCGATTACCTACGGAATCAGTTGGCTCTTCGCCGACCATTGATCGCAGCTGGGCCGCCCCAGATTTCAGCGAGGGCGTCGCGAGAGGCGCCCTCGCTGAAATCTGCTCCGCCCCCACGGCGGAGCTGGAGTTTCGTTTTGGGAGCCCTGCTCCTGCTGCCGCTCGCATGCTCCCCGTCGCCGTCGCGCCCGCCTGGCCAGGAGATCGTAACGGTGGGCGTGGTCGCGTCCTTCGAGGAGGGCGCCACTCGTTTGATCGTCCGACTCGTTGGCGGGCGAGTCTGGGAGCGCCCAAGTGGCCAATATCGGGTGACCTACGTCTTCGGGGAGAGTCCTGATCTGCTCGTGGCCGGACAGGATGCCGAAGGGACGTACGTCATGCTCATAGGCGGACTGCCCTGGCTGCCAAAGGAATGCCGCTTCACGATCGGGCACGGGGGTCGGGACTGGGGCGACGCCATCGAGACAGAGGGGTTGCTCTGGCAGAAGAGCCCGCTATTTCCCCCGAGCTCTCTGTCGGTCGGCGCGGAATACCCGAAAGAGGTGCAGTTCTGCCTCGATGAACAGGCGAGGGTCGAGTCACTCGCTGTCCGGCCCCCGCAGAGCGATGGGGCGCCGGTCGGGTCAGCCCGAACGAACTGACGAACCCCGGGGAGTACCATCCCGGCATGCCTGCTGATCTCGGCCTGATCCTGATCGTCATCCTCATCCTCGTCCTGCTGTGGCGCGGGCCAAAGACGATCCCG
>CAZDGO010000469.1:0-2073 GCA_964504825.1 uncultured Gaiellales bacterium | reverse complement strand
GGCGGCGGTCAGGCCGGCGCCGCCGAGGTGGGCGGCGATGACTTCGCCGAGCGGTCCGGGGATGGTCAGGGTGCGGGTGCCGGCGCCGGATTTGGGTTCACCGAGGATGGTGCGGCCGGCCTCGTCCCTCGTGACGGTGTGCCGGACGTGCAGCTCCCGGCCGAGGAGGTCGACGTCGGCGACGTGGAGCGCGGCGACCTCGCCCCACCGGAGTCCGAGCAGGGCGCCGATCCAGACCATCAGGGCGTTGGCTGGCATGGCGTCGGCCAGGGCGGCGAGCTGTTCGGGGGTGAACACGTGCACGCTCGTGCGCTTGGGGGCCGTGTCGCAGGGCTATCCACGAGAGGGCGAACGCCCACCGATACCGTCGACTCCAAGCCCGAGCGGCGCCTGGCCCGCCCGGGTGCCCCCGGGCCTAGAGCGGGGCCCCACCTGTCCGCCTGGTGGGGCCCCGCTCGCTTCAATCGGCGCAGGCCGCCCACACGTGGATAGGCCGAACGGCCCTTGCTTCGGTGAGGGCCGTGTCGCGTCTTAGGGGCGCAGCGCCCGGTGGTAGTCGTCGAGATGTTCGTGGTCTCGCCAGCAACAGTGAGCGCGAACGGCTCAAGCCGGGCTGCGCCGTGACGATGGAAACGCCGGAGGTCTCGGACAGTTCCGCACGTCCGGTGGCCTTCGAGTCCGGGTCCTTGGGCCTGGGTGACGCAGCCCTCGGGCACACACCCGCCGGGGGGCTGTGTCGCGCCTAGCGTGCGGCGTGCATGGGGAAGCCGGTCTGGACGCGCGAGAGCGTCGTCGAGGTGTTCCGTCAATGGGGAGCGGAGGGAGGCGACATGCGGATCCTCAGCTATCGCCAGTGGAAGCGAGGCCGCGAGGCTCCAGCCGACGTGACGATCGCCAAGCTCTTGGGCTCGTGTGGCGCGAGCTGGTGAGGACGGCCGGCTTCGAGCCCGTCAACCGGCCCGGCCCCGATGTCCGCCGGCGGTAGAGCCCTTGAACCAGTCCGAGATGGTGGGCCTCGCTCACGTCGATCTCAGTAGAGCGTCCATGGCTGAGGTTGCTGATGGCGGGGCCCTGGGCGCATCCGCCAGCGGGGCCCCGCCGCTCGTGTAGATCGGCGCAATCGGCCCCTGCTGGATAGGTCATACGGCCTTGACCTTGTGGGTTCCCTCGGCGACCAAGCCGATGCTGAACTGCTCGTTGGCGAAGAGACACGTCCCGGCCTGCTGGAACGGCTCGCCGAACAGCGGTAAGAACGCCATCACCTCGACGACTTCTTCCTCGGCGACACCTGACCAACCCCAGGGGGTTGGCTCGGCGCCATGTCGGGAATGGAGACCCCGGGAGGCCACCATGACCACCAGCCAGCCAAGGGTGCAGCGAGTGAACCGGCTCGGGTGGTCCCTGGTCGGACGGATGGTGCTGACCGCGACGGTCGGGGTGGTCACGGGAACCGTGCTCCAACGCCGGTCCGAGGAGCTCGAGCCCGCCGAGGGGATTCCTGTCGGGTTGCGGCCCGGGCAAGTTCTGAGCCAGGCCACGCACCTTCGACACCGGCAGATCAGGCGGCGGTGTCTACACCGGACGGGCGGCGGAGCTTGCGGCGCTCACGAGGGCTGAGACCTGATCTGTCCACGATCGTGGACACCTGACCGGCGCTCACCTCCGGGTGGGGGCTGTGTCACGTCCGGGCGTATGTTGAGCCCATGAGCGACGCTCCACGGATGACGTACGCCGGTCAGGTGTGCGAGCGCCTGTTGCTAACCGCGCCGGGCGTTGAACCGATAGAAGTTCCGTATCTGCCGCACGGCGTGCCCGGACATGCGATTGGAGACTTCGCGGTGATCGACCACGAGGCCGTCGAGTGGAACGGGCGCGAGTGGGCGCCGTCAGCCTGGCGGAACCTCGACCGCTACACCCGCCGCTGGACCTAGGCGGCTTCGCCGGTGGCGGTGCGGCCCAGCTAGCGGCGCTGGCGTGAGCTCGTGCCTCGCCACACACCGGCATCGTCGTGGTAGCTGACCTCGAGGGCAGCCGACAGGCACTCGCTCTCGACGGGGCAGCCGGCGCAGACCT
>CAZDGO010000468.1:0-2073 GCA_964504825.1 uncultured Gaiellales bacterium | reverse complement strand
GTGGACAAACTGCTCGAGGTGCTGCAGCGCCTGGTCGACGCTGGTAACACGGTGCTCGTGATCGAGCACAACCTAGACGTGATCAAGTCGGCGGATTGGATCATCGACCTGGGGCCGGAAGGCGGCGCGGCAGGAGGGGAGCTTCTGGCGGAGGGCACGCCGGAGCAGGTGGCGGCCGACGGCGCCAGTCATACAGGGCGGTTCCTTCGCCGGGTGTTACCCGGGGTGCCGGTCGCGGTCGCGGACGCCGGTTGCGCATGAAACTGCGCTATCCGTGGGTATGACACACGCTCACCCATAGATCGAATGGCCGCCGATAGGGCGGTCGCTCAGTAGAGGAGGCAGGTAATGGCTATGGCCGAACGGAGAGCCGAGTGTGTCTGGGAAGGCGATCTAGCCCATGGGAGTGGGCGTGTGAGCGTCGATAGCGGGGCGTTCGCGGAGTTCCCCGTGACGTGGGCGTCGCGTACCGAACGCTCAGAGGGCAAGACCAGCCCCGAGGAGTTGATCGCGGCGGCTCACGCTTCATGCTTCTCCATGTCCCTCTCGAACGGGTTGGCGGAGGCGGGCACGCCCCCGGAGCGCCTGAAAGTGCGCGCCAATGCCACGCTGGATGTCGTGGAGGCCGGTCTCCGCATCACCACCATGGACCTCGAAGTGTGGGGACGGGTCCCCGGTGCGGACCTGGAAGGGTTCCTCAAAGCGATGGAAGACGCCAAGACAGGCTGCCCGGTATCGAACGCGCTCACCGGGGTCGATATCCGCGTGAAGGCCTACTTGGAAGAGGAGTAGGCGCCCCGGCGCCTTACGAGAAGGTGAGGGTGAGCATGCTCAAGGCGCCGAAGAGGTAGCTTCGGTCGACGACGGTCACCTTGGCTAGGGTGCCGCCGGCGCCGGTTTGGGCAGTGGCGGCGTCGGCTGGAGCGGCGGCGTTGGCGGCGTTCTCGCCGGGGTGCGCCGCGCCCAGTGCCGAGAAGAAGTTGACGAAATGCTCGGCCCGGGGCACGGCCCGGTCGGCATGGGGGGCCAGGCGGGAGTAGTCGAACAGGGCGTCCCGATCGCCGCGGGCCAGATTCTCGAGCAGCCAGTCGTCGAACTCGACGGCCCATGGCCGAGTGGGGGTCTCTTCGGGTTCGATGATGCCCAGGTTGTGCACCGTCCCCCCGCTACCGATGATGAGCACACCGCGAGGCCGCTCGGGCAGGGTCGCCGGGATGCTCTGCAGAGCGCGGGTGAAGGAGTTGTCGCGCAGGAGGATGTTCGGCGCGCCGTGGCTGATGAACACCACCGGCTGGAGGGGATCATCTCGGGTGGGTGCGCCGCTCCCGCCGAATTCCGTGACGGTTCAGTCCTGGCCGAAGAGGTGCATGATGGTGATAGCTTCGCCCGGAGGCACCACGACCACCTCTGAGTCCCAGGGGCCGGCGACCAGCCGCGCAAGGAGTTGCAGCGATCCCGGCACCAGGGTCTGTTCGAGCTCGAGGTCGTCGGCCATCTCCTGGACGGTGGGTATCTGCTCGCTGACGTCGTAGGCGCCGGTGTCGATGAGCGTGTAGCGCTGGTAGGCCGCCATGCTCGCCTTGCGGAGGTGGTGGGCCTTCTCAGGACCGAAGCGTTGCACCCATTCGTTGTGGGAATCGAGCAACGCATTGTTGTGCGCCAGCCATCCCTTGGTCAGATAGAACGCGTGGGCGTCACGCTTGATGTCCGCTCGGCTGCAGCCGTGGTTGAGGAAGAGAGAGATGCAATCGTCGACGCGAGGGAAGACGAGGCGGGCCGTGCGCGAGACGAGCCCCTGTAGACCGTTGCCGCAGTAGCCAAGGGCGAGGAGCACGTCGTCGACCGGCGACACGGTGACCTCGGTCGAGCGGTCTGCGCCCGGACCTCGGCCGGGTTCGACCGACGGCAGCACAGCCGGCTTGCCGGCGAGAGCGGCGGCATCCAGGAGGTCGAGGAGAGTCTGGATGTGGTCGCGGAGTTTCTCCGGCCGATCGTGGAGCCCGCTCTCGATCCACACGAGGGGGAAGGAACCGGCCCGCTGTGCCATGAGCTCGAGCACGAGCTTCACCTCGT
>CAZDGO010000467.1:0-2080 GCA_964504825.1 uncultured Gaiellales bacterium | reverse complement strand
GACATCAAGCCGCGGGTTCTAACGACCGCGATCGATCTTGAAGACGGGACAGCCTCCCTCGAGCGGGCTATGGAGGTGGCGGCGTATTTCGAGTTGGATGCGAAAGCCGCTCGCGGGATTGCGGCCGAAGTCGGGCAGGCTGTGGCCGCATGGCGCGGCGAAGCGGAGCACCTCGGTCTCACGAGGGTAGAGATCGATCGCATGGCCTCGGCGTTTGAGCATGAGGATTTGCAGGCAGCCCTAAAGCCGAAGTTTCGCGCAGGGAAGCCCGAATGATGGACGAGGGCTGGCCACCGCGGCTCACGATCGATACGGCGCCCGTCCTGCGGCTCTTCACTGGCGAAAACTTCTATTCGTCTGCGGATGCAGCGCTGCGTGAGGCCGTGCTCAACGCGATCGATGCAATCGGGCGGCGACAGGAGAAGAAGCCGGGCCTTGAGCCGGACATCCAGGTCACCTTCGATCAGCAAGCAAGAACCATATCGATCACCGACAATGGTGACGGGATGGGCCGCGACGACCTCGCAAGCCTCTTTACCAAGGTCGGATCGACTGCCTCGCAAATTGCCCACGGAGACGCCAGGCAATACAGGGCCGTTGGCGAATTCGGCATCGGAGCTCTCAGCTATTTTCTCGTCAGCGATGAATACGAAGTCCACACTCGCAAGGAAGGGCAGGAGGCTGTCAGCCTCGCGTTCACGGCAGTCATGCTGGATGGCCGATCCCAGGCGAGGGCCTTGCCGCCGACCAGAGATGACATCGGCACCACGCTGATCCTGCGTGCCAAGTCGCCCGCTCTTTTTGATTTGCTTCGCGGCAAGTTTAACCATTGGATGCGGAACGTCCAGGGACTTCGCGCGCGCATCCTTCCTGAGGATGTCGAGCTCAGGCAGGGAGGATTGACCCGTGACGTCAGGAAGATAGATCCCGGCAAGGGTCCTCAATGGATTGAGGAGGCCGACGTTGGCCCTCCGCAGGACCTCAGTGTCTGGGATCAGTACGACGGGAAGGGGCACGTCGACGTCCTCTATCGTGGCGTCTTCGTGGAGCGCCTCGACGTGGACCAGCTCTGGGGTTTTGAGGGCGCAATTCACGTGGACCCGAAGCACTTCAGGCCGAAGCTGAATCGCGAGGGGTTTGTCGGGGACAAGCTGCGATCTGAGTTGACCCCATTCCTGCGTGCGCTGCACCCGGTGATCCTGAAGGAGGCGATCGGCTGCATAGGAGAACTGCTACGCGAGCGTAGTGACTGGAGCCTGCAGAAGGCAGTTACCCTGTGGCTGGCCGTCCCGCGTAGCGGCGACTACGCAGACGCCTGCCGGGTCTGGGATGCTGAATTCCGGAATCGCAAGGCATTCCGGGTACTGCAGCGGGAGTCAGAACACGAGATGTCGGTAGCGGATCTGATTGGAGCGCAGGCAGCGCAGCTCTATCTGGCGCCGGATAGCATCGATCAATCCAATGCCGTCGTGAGCCAGGCCATTCGGGTCCTTCGGGCTCGCGGCGACCTCGTCGTACAAGGCCTGCAGCGTGATGGCGGATACATGACATCGGCGCCGGTTGTTGCCAGTTCGACTGCGTGGCTCCTCCTCCACACGTTTCGCGCAGAGTTAGCGGAGATTGTCGAAGTGCAGACGATTGCCGAAACCGTTGTCAGCCAGGAGAGCGTGGCGGACGTCTACACGCTCGGACCCGTCGTCAAGCTCGTGCGCCTGGGTGCAACGGCCGCACCATTCGTGGCCGTGAAGAACGAGATCTGGATCAACATGGAGAGCGGGGCCGGGCAGAGCATCCTAACGGAAATCTGCAAGCGAAATGAAGGCCATCTGGGGTTATGGGTGGCGTGCATGATGTTCGCGCCGGAGGAGGCGCAGGGTCTCGATCAGGTAGGAGCACTACTGCGCAGAATGAGCCCGGCGCAGCAGCGGCTGGGACTCGTACGACGGCAGTTTCTCCGGAGGCTGGTCGGATGAAAGTGTTGCTGTTTACAGGTGCGGGGACATCGGCCGAGTTGGGCGTGCCGGCCATGCGTGTCATGGCTGAGCAATTCATTGACTATCTCCACGACATTGACGTCGAG
>CAZDGO010000466.1:0-2084 GCA_964504825.1 uncultured Gaiellales bacterium | reverse complement strand
CCGAGGGTTCGAATCCCTCCTTCTCCGCCAGGTTGCGCCCGTAGCTCAGTTGGATAGAGCGTCGGACTACGAATCCGAAGGCCACAGGTTCGAATCCTGTCGGGCGCGTAAGAGAAAAGCCCCGTTTTGCGGGGCTTTTTCTATGGGAAACGAGGGTGGCGACCAGCCCTGGAGGCCCAAGTATCAACATTTCATCAACGCGCCGGTGTACGTTCATGAGTACGGTACTGTGTACGGTTTCGGCACATCAACGGCACATTAGCGCCACCGCTTCTTAATCCACCAGAGCGGCGATGCGGTCCGCGGCGTCTTGCGCCACTGCGGGGATGGAGTGCAAGTAGACGTCCAGGGTGAGCGCCACCGTGGCATGGTCCAGCCGGTCCGCGACCATTTTCGGGTTGATGCCCGCCGCGAGCGCCAGGGTGGCGTGGGTGTGCCGCAGATCGTGGAAACGGATGCGGGGTAGCTCCGAGCGCTTCACGGTGTCCTCGAAGAGCTTCGTGATCCGGTCCGGGTGCCAGGCGGTGCCGTCCTCGCAGGTGAACACCAAGCCAGTGTCAGTCCACAGCTTCCGCCACAGCATTTTCTCCTCGCGCTGCCCCTTACGCCACTCCGTGAGGATAGCGGTCGTCTCGGCGTCGAGCGGTATGGTCCGCCGGCCTCGACGGGTCTTGGGCTCGCTGAAGCGTAGCTCGTAGCCCACCGCGATGAGGGCCTGCCGCACGACGATAGCCCCGCCCTCAAGATCGACGTCACTCCACCGAAGCCCCAATGCTTCACCCCGGCGCATCCCGGTCATGGCGACCGTGCGCCACGGTCGCCTCGCGTCTTCTTGAGAAACAACTTCAACTCCTCCCCCGTCCAGGTCTTCATCTCGTTTGCTTTCGTCTGCCGCACCGCCGGGGGATCGGCGGCATCGACCGGGTTGCGCTGTATCTTTCCCCAACGGACGGCGTCCCGAAGGGCGCGATGGAGCGTCGCGTGGACGCGGCGCACGGTGGCGGGTGAGAGCGGTTTGGGTTCGGGTTTCGGTGCGCCCTTTCTGGGCGGCTTGCGCCGGTTCACGCGGCCCTCGGCGAGGAGCTTCGCGTAGAAGGCGTTGATGGCCGAGCCTGTGAGTTTCTGCAGGGGCACGGAACCGAGGCCAGGCGTCAGATGTGCGTTGACGTGGCTTTCGTAACTGATGTAGGTCGTCTCCCTGATGGTCGACCTCACAGCCGGTAACCACTCGTCACGTAGATACTCCCCGAGGCTGGTCCTCGCGGGCTCGATGTAGGTGCCGTGCCGGAGGGTGCCCAAGATCTCGGTGAGGGCCTCTTGGGCGTCTTTGCGGGTACGGAATCCCGAGCGGCAGCCTTGGCGGCGCTCGCTGCGATCAAGGAGGTCACCACCACAGCTGGGACACGCCTCAAGACGTCGCCGCTCGACCCAGACCCTCTTCCCGCAGACCTGACAGCGTTGAGCCGGTTGCTCCCCGAGCTCATAGATGGCCTGCCAGGTCTTCATGCCCGCCGGGCGGCGCACGTGGCCTCTCATTGCTCGTCTTTCTCCTCGGGTAGCTCGACGAAGTCCTCTTCGGGGAGGCTCTCGATGTACGCTTCGAGCTCCTGCTTCTTGGTCAGTCGAGCTGCGTCGCCCTCGGGAGTGGCGAGCCAGAACAAGGCCGGCCGTTGCCGACCCTCGGCGGCCACCGCCGCACTAGCTTGACTCATGCCCATACCGCGAAAGTTCTGCTCCAGGCCCGCCTGGGTCTCAAGTAGATCTCGCTCAGCCAGTTGCAGGCGCGGAGCCTGCCCGCCGCTCGGCGCTCGAGGCGCCTGCTCACCCGACCGCTGCAGACCGCGTGGACATCCCCCAGGACTAGCGCGCTCTTGTACAGGATCTTGGGGGTCGGGTGGGTCGCAATTCAAGCATGGTCGGTCGCGGTCGCAGGCGACGGATCAGTCGCACCGAATGGTTCTCTCGGGCGCGTGCGCCGTACCTGCTTACGGGCTAGCCACGGTCAAGGTAGGCACGTAGTATGCCAACAGAGGGCCGGGGACATCCTGGTAAGACAGCAGATTCTGGGCAAGTGGCAACTCTCT
>CAZDGO010000465.1:0-2088 GCA_964504825.1 uncultured Gaiellales bacterium | reverse complement strand
CGACGGCCGCCTGAGGCGTTCGCGTGGCCGCCAGTGAGAGGAATCCCTTCCACGCAGACTTTCACGCCCGTCGTACCCTTGTTCGTACCCTTTCCAGCCTCGGGCCTGGCCGCGCTCGCCGTCCATCGAGCCGGGGCAAAGCGACCGGCGCTGGAGATAGGGCAGTGGACAACGACTTGGTCCCGCCGGCCGACCCCAACGTCTGCGCTTACCTGCAGCGTATGGACCTCTTCGCCGTGCTGGGCGAATGTTTGGGACCTGAGGCGCCACGCTGTCCGGCCTGCCTTACTCGTCACGGGCGACGAGCTGCTCCTCCAGCGAACGATGGATGTCGGCCTTGAAGGCCTTCCCATCACTAGCACGAACGACGATCGGCGCATTCCCAGCAAGCCTGGCGTCCTCTGTGCCTATGTCTAGGTACTCAACGGTGTTCCAGAAAAAGACCCAGTGATCCCTGACAAGGCGTGTGCCTGCGTCATCGATCCGAACAGGTTCGCCCAACCCCGGGAAGAGCATCGGCAAAGCCTCCTCGGCAATCCGGCGCGCTTCCTCTCGGCTCAAGCTCATGGGACGTACGTCCACAATGCGCGCAGGGCCCGGAAGGCCGGGATACGGGTCTCCTTGCCCTTGGCCGCGATCGGATCGATCGGTTCGTACTCGATCGCCGTGCGCGTCAGCCGCTCCGTGGAGGCGCCGACCACCACGTCGCCGACATCGGCGCCCTGCTGTAGCCGGGCGGCGACGTTCACGACGTCGCCGGTCACGAGGAACTGTCGGCCGTCGTCCGCGCCGGCCACGACCTCTCCGCTGTTCACGCCGATCCGGACGGCGAGCCCGAGTCCGACGTCGCGCTCCAGCTCCGCGATTGCCTCACGCATCAGCAGGCCGGCACGAACGGCGCGCTCGGCATCATCCTCGTGGACCCGCGGCACGCCGAAGACGACCATGACCGCGTCGCCGATGAACTTCTCGACGGTGCCCCCGTGAAGTTCGGCGATCTCGCTCAGGCGCGCGAAGTAGCGCGTGATGACCCCCCGGACCACCTCCGGATCGTTGCGTGAGCCGAGGACGGTCGAATCGACGAGGTCCGCGAAGAGCAGGCTGACCGGCTTGCGCTGTTCGTGCACCGGAGGATGGTACGGCGCAGAGGCAACCGAACCGCACGCCTGCGTCTTCAGGAGACGAGGCGCTTGAGCAGCTCTCGTAGCTTCGGCGTCTCGCGCAGTGCCTGCCGAAGGCCCTCGAGGCTGTCCTTTGCTGTCGAAAATCCTCGGGCTGCGCTGGAGCCGGCCGTCCAGGCTGTAGTAGCAGAACCGGATGCCGTCAGAGTTCCCGCAGTCATGCCGATTTGCCCGCTGATTCCAACTCACGCCTACCTATGACGGGGATGGTTGTTAGTCCGGCCCCGTCATCTGGCGGGACGCCTTCCGGTGCTGCGGCCGCTGGCCGCGAGGTAGTCGGGGGAGCCATGACCTGCGCGTGTGTCTGAGCCCTTATCTGAGCCCTTATCTGAACTCTTATCGGTCCTGTTCCATGCGTCCCATGTGACTGATGCTGCCCACCGTGACGCTGCGCGGGACGCGTGGCACGGAATACAGTGCATCCGGTATGCGGTACCACTCGGCCCCTGGTCGGCCCCATTCGTGCTCGGTTCCGGCTTCGGCATAATCGGTGAGAGCACCCGACTCGAAAGGACTTGGTGATGGCGAAACTCAATGCGAAGCAGCGTGCCAAGCTTCCAGCCAAGGATTTCGGTCTTCCGGAGAAGGCGCGTTCCGCCGACGCGAAAAAGGAGACCGGGAACTATCCGATGCCGGATGAAGGCCATGCGATCAGCGCCAAGCGGCTCTCCAGCAAACAGCGGAAGGATGGCAACCTCACGAAGGATGAGTTCGACCGCATCAACCGGAAGGCTGACAAGGTTCTAAAGACCAAATCGAAGGATTGACGCGGCTGCACTTCAACTTCGTCCGCCGGAACCAGACTGTTCGACGATCCCGGCCTCGGTATCGGTGAAGGTGAACTTCACCGTACCGGTGGGTAGTTCAGCGTCGGTCGCTGGAGGCATCGGTCGAATAAGCAGGACCG
>CAZDGO010000464.1:0-2094 GCA_964504825.1 uncultured Gaiellales bacterium | reverse complement strand
CAGCGGCCCACCATGCGAAGTGCCGCCGGGTTCGTGAGCATGCCGGAAGTCCCCAGCGAGTCCGGCCAGAGGTCTTGGATGTCGTATACGAACGGGACCTTGCGTGTGGCTCGGGCTACTAGAGCGGGCAGACCCAGAGTGGCCGGCCCCTGATACACATGTACCACATCGGCGTCCGCGAGGAATGGCATGGCCAGTGAAGCGGAGGAAGCGAACGTCCCATAGCATAACGCCCGGCGATAGCCTGATCCGTCGTGGCTTGGGTAGAGCGGAAGGCGGAAGATCTCAACACCATCGGTGACCTCGCGCGACCATGGCCGCTGCTCGTAGCCGGGGTATATGGATCCCCTGGGGTAATTTGGAAAGCACGTAACCACTCGGACGCTGTGTCCGAGCTGAACCAGACGCCGGGCAAAACCCAAGCCCTTCAGGTGGCTCGGTTCAGGGTCGAAGAGCTGCGTCAGCAAGAGTATTCGCATGGGTGTCGCCTAGCTTAGCATCACCGAATCGAGGACGAGCGGGTGTGTCTGCGCAGCCCAGTGTGTATCCTTACGTGTTAGTCGCCGTCGTCTTTCGCCGCGGAAGGTGTTGAGTCCACAGATGCCCGAGCCGTTCATTGCGTTCTCGCCCCCATGTCTCGACGAAAAAGAGTCGGCGGCGGTCGCCGCCGCCATCCACAGCGGGTGGCTGACCACGGGCCCCCGGGTCTCTCAATTCGAGCGCGAATTCGCGGACTACCTCGGGGCACCGGCCGCCCTAGCTGTGAGCTCCGGCACGGATGCCATGCAGGTTGCGCTGGCTGCGCTCGGGGTGGGGCCTGGAGATGAGGTCATCACCTCGACCATGACCTTCTGCTCCACGGCGCACGTCATCGAGCACGTCGGCGCCACGCCGGTTCTCGTCGACGTAGAGCCGGCAACGCTCAACCTCGACTGCCATGCGGTTGCCAAGGCGATCTCGCCACGTACGAAAGCGCTCCTGCCCGTGCACCTCTATGGTCACCCGTGTGACATGGACGCCATCTGGGATCTCGCAACGGAGCACGGCGTGCATGTTGTGGAGGATGCCGCCCATGCTCTTCCGTCTCGGTGCGGAGACCGGCTCGTGGGCGCGGCCGACAATTTCGCCGCCTTCAGCTTCTACGCCACTAAGAACCTGACCACCGGCGAAGGTGGCATGCTGACCGGAAGTGAGGAACTGATCGAACGGGCGCGCCCTTGGGTGTTGCACGGCATGTCTCGCGATGCCCACACTCGATACACTGAGCAAAGCTCCTGGTTCTACGATGTCACGCTGGCAGGATTCAAGTGCAACATGACCGACGTGCAGGCGGCTATCGGGTTGGAGCAATTGCGCAAGTTGCCCTCGTTCCAGGAGCGGCGTGGACAGGTGGTGGCCCAGTACCAGCGGGCTTTCGCCGAGATCGATGCGATCGAGACTCCCGTCGTCCTCGCCGGCATGGAGTCGTCCTGGCATCTCTATGTCATCCGTCTGAGGCTCGACGCGCTGTCGATCGATCGAGACCGCTTCATCGAGGAGGTAGGTCGGCGGGGTATCGGCAGCTCCGTTCACTTCATTCCCGTGCACATGCACAGCTACTATCGCAACAAGTATGGGTATCAGCCGGATTCGTTCCCGGTGGCCCATGCGAGCTTCAAACGCATCGTGACGCTCCCCCTTCACCCGGGCTTGTCGGATTCGGATGTTGCGAGGGTCATCGAAGCGGTCACTGAGATCGTCGCACAATACCGAAGGTAGGCGAGCTGTCCCTGCACGGCACGCGTGAGGGCATCCCCCGCCCCATCGAGGCGGCCATAGGCCTCGGTGCGTTGACCGCGCTCTCCCCGCTGTTAGCAGTGGCCGCGTTGGCGGTCAAGCTGACGTCTCAGGGCCCCGTCCTCTTCAAGCAAGTAAGGATGGGGCTGGGAGGGGTGCCCTTCACTCTCTTCAAGCTCAGGACGATGCGACATAGCAGCGCGGGCCCGGGCGTCACCGCGCGTGGGGATGTGCGGGTGACGCCGGTCGGCCGGGTCCTGCGGCGGACGAAAGTAGACGAACTGCCGGAGTTGTGGAACTTGCTCCGCGGCGACATCG
>CAZDGO010000463.1:0-2095 GCA_964504825.1 uncultured Gaiellales bacterium | reverse complement strand
CGGCGTCCGGGAAGCCGTAGACAATCTGGCCGCCGTCGGTCCTGTAGCAGGCGCGGGCGGCCCGATCGGTTCGGAGGAGCACACCCCGAGTGTAGGCAGGGCGAGTGGCCCTCGTCTGTGCCGAACAGCACAGCCGTCGCCCGCACTCAGCAATCCTTCCGCCTGACCAGCCTTGGGCTAAAACACCGGCGGTCCGTCGACCAGCCTCCGCCAAAGGCTACGGCGGTCCGCCGAAGCTTTACGTGAAGGCGGAGGCCCTGGCCGGGGCGGAAGGCTGAGCCACAAGACAAACGGAGCGCGCCGAGAGCGGGCGCCTCGACCTACTCGACGGCCTCGGCCTGGACGGTCACGAGCGGGAGACTGCGGTAGCGTCTTCCTGTCAGCCTTGTGAGCGCATTCGCTACGGCGGGCGAGATCACCGGAACAGGCGGCTCGCCGCATCCCGTGGGCGGTTCGGTGCTGGGCACGATGTGGACATCAACCGCGACCGGCGCATCGATGATGTAGGGAGGGCTATGGGTATCGAAGTTCCGCTGCTCTACGCGACCATCCTTCAACGTGATCGCGCCGTGCGGTACTAATTGCGACAGGCCGAAAGCAAGGGCCCCCTGGCATTGACTTTCTATGGAAAGCGGATTCACCGGCAGCCCGACATCCAGGGCGACGGTCACGCGGTGGATCCTGGGCCGCTTGTTCTCGATCGACACGTCCACGGCGCAGGCGACGCCTGTGCCGAACGATTCATGACAGGCGATGCCGACCGCATGACCTGCGGGAAGCGTGCGGCGCCAACCGGCGCTCCGTTCGTCCATCAGCTCCAGCGCGGCGCGAAGCTTCCTGGCGTCGGGCTTCAAGAACTTCTTGCGGTAGGCGATAGGGTCCATCCTGGCCCGGATGGCCAACTCATCGATCAGCGTCTCCATCACGTACGCCGTATGTGTATGTCCCACCGAGCGCCACCACAGGACCGGCACATTCGGCGTGGGATGATGCGCTGACACATGGAAATTGGGAATGTCGTAGTGGGTGTCGGCCACACCTTCCACGGCCGTCCCATCGACGCCCTCCTTGATCAACATGGAGGCAAACGGGGTCCCGGCCACGATCGACTGGCCGACGATCACGTGTCGCCATGCCGACGGAATGCCATCGGCGCCGATCCCGATCTCCACCCGATGCTGTTGCATCGGCCGATAGTAGCCGCCCTGAACATCGTCTTCCCGGGTCCAGATCAGTTTCACCGGCGTACCGCGAAACCGCCTGGCAATCGCGGCGGCTTCACGCTGGACATGAGAATCGGCCACGGCTCGCCTCCCGAAGCCTCCTCCGGTCATCTCCGTATGAAAGGTGACCTGCTCGGGCTTGAGACCGAGGACCTCGGCGACAGCCGCCTGATCGACGCCCTGTAGCTGCGATCCGGCCCAGACTTCGGCACGGTCGCCGTCGAACCGGACGGTCGTGTTCAACGGTTCCATCGGCATATGGGCCAGATACGGGAACTCGTAATCGACGACGATCCGATTCCTTGCGGCGATTCCATTCAGCGCCTTCATGTCGCCACGGGAAACCGCGGTGTTGCCCGGCGTGCGGGCAAGCTTTCTGTACTCGTCCCGCAGTTGCGAGCTGTCCGCACGCTGGACCCCGCTGAGATCCCAGTCGATCTTGAGCCGATCGCGCGCCTGCTTCGCGGTCCAGAACTTATCGGCGACAACCGCGACTCCCATGCCCTTGCCGAGCGGGATCTGAAAGATATCGGTCACGCCCGGAATGCTTCGTGCCGCCTTGTCGTCGAGAGACTTGACGGGCGCACCAAAGACAGGCGGACGCGCGACCAGCGCCACCTTCATGCCGGGCAGATCGAGGTCGAGTCCGAACTTCTGCGAGCCGTCGCATTTGGAGCGACTGTCTACGCGGGGCACCTTCTTCCCTACGAGACGAAAGTCCGCCAGGCTTTTCAGCGGCACCGTGGCGGGCACGGGCAGGCGGCTGGCCTCGCCGGCCAGAACCGCGTAGGTCGCCTGTTGTCCGGATGGACCACGCACGACGCTCGCTTCCGTACGGCACTCGGCAGTAGAGATTTTCCACCGGTCCGCAG
>CAZDGO010000462.1:0-2095 GCA_964504825.1 uncultured Gaiellales bacterium | reverse complement strand
GGACGGCCTGGCCCACCGTGTCGTGGCCGTGACCGGCGACGGCTTGGAGCCGTACATTGCCGACGCCTGGGTGGAAGCTCTGTCGACCTTTTTCGGCGGCTCGGGTGCGGATGCTCCGCCCGCCCGGCCACGGCTCGTACTGTTCGGAGAGAGTACCCGCAGCAGAGAGCTGCTGCCTCGCGTGGCCGCCCGCATGGGGGTGTGGGCAGTGACCAACGCGGTGGCTCTGACCGCCGACGGCGCGGACCTTGCGATACGCCGACCGGTGATGGGCGGCAAAGCGTATGCCGTGCATGCGGTGGGTGACGGGCCGGTGCTGGCTGCCTTCCGGCCCCACAGCTTCGGGGCCGACGCCCTCGCCGGCTTGGCCACGGCGGCGGAGGAGATGGTGGCCCCACCGGTGACGCCACGCGTGACACTACTCGCCACGGAGGCCGGCGCGGCCCGGCGGGTGGACCTCACCGAGGCCAACGTGGTCGTATCCGGGGGCCGAGGCATGAAAGGTCCGGACAACTTCCATCTGTTGGAGGAACTCGCCGACGCCCTTGAAGGGGCGGTCGGTTACAGCCGGGCGGTGGTCGATGCCGGGCAGGCTGAGCACGCCGATCAGGTGGGCAAATCCGGCAAGACCGTCTCCCCCACCTTGTACGTCGCCGCCGGCATATCCGGGGCGATCCATCACATCATGGGCATGGACACGGCCAAAGTGGTGGTGGCCATCAACACCGATCCGTCCGCTCCCATATTCGGCTATGCCGACTATGGGGTGCTGGGCGACGCCTTGCAGGTGCTTCCCGCTCTGACAGAGGAGATCCGCCGTGGATGACAGCGCACAGAATGCGACCGGCTCGGCCGGCGCCACCGCCGACGAGGCGGTGCCTCGGCATGCCGCCGGCCACCGCACGAAAGTACTGGTGGTCAAGCCCGGCCTCGACGGGCACGACCGGGGGGCCAAAGTCATCGCCATCGCTTTGAAGGAAGCGGGCATGGAAGTGGTCTACATGGGGCTTCACCAGACCGTGGAAGCCATCGTGCGGGCCGGCATCGACGAGGACGTGGACGTGATAGGCCTCTCCATACTCACCGGCGGGCACCTGCCCATCTGCCGGCGGTTGATGGAACTTTTGGCCGCCGAAGGCGCCGATGACATGGCCGTCTGCGTGGGAGGGGTCATCCCCAAGAGAGACATCCCCGTTCTCGAGGCAATGGGGGTCAAAGGGGTCTTCCCCGGCGGAACACATCTGGACGACATCGTGGCGGCCATCACGGCCCTCACGCGCTAGGAGGGCCTCGTGGACGTCGCACGCTACATCAAGAACGATAAAGACCAGATCGAGGACGTCATCCTGTCCTCAGGCATCCATGTGAAGACGAAGTACGGTCCTGAGGACCTGGAGGCCATCGGCTTCGACTACGCCACCGACCTGGGCGAACCGGGGCAGTTCCCGTTCACCCGCAACAACTTCTCCACCGGCTACCGCACCCGCGAGTGGACCACCCGTCAGTACACCGGGTTCGGCACCGCCAAGGAGACGAACGAGCGGTTCCGGCTGATGATCGACCACGGGCAGACCGGCCTGAACGTCGCCTTCGACCTGCCTACGCAGATGGGCCTCGACTCCGACCATCCCCTCGCCCTGGGCGAAGTCGGCCGCGTGGGCATGGCCGTCGACTCGCTGCGTGACTTCGAGACCGCATTCGCCGGCATCGACCTGCACAAGGTGGGCGCCGGGCTCACCATCAACGCCGTGGCCTCGATCATGCTGGCCATGTATCAGGCGGTCGCGGAGAAGTTGGGTTTTGACCGCACTCGGATCTCGGCCACGCCTCAGAACGACATCATCAAAGAGGTGATAGGGCGGGGCGCGTGGATTTATCCACTAGAACCGGCCATCCGCATGATCGGCGACACTATCGAGTACTCCATGACGGTGATGCCGCGCGCGAACCCTGTCAGCGTGTGCGGCTATCACATTCGGGAATCGGGAGCGACGCCGGCGCAGGAGATGGCCTACGCCTTCTGCATCGCGAACGCCTACATCGACGAAGTGGCAAAGCGCGGCTACGAGCCCGAGGAGTTCGTGGGGCGCTTCAG
>CAZDGO010000461.1:0-2096 GCA_964504825.1 uncultured Gaiellales bacterium | reverse complement strand
GCCTGTCCGAGCAGAACGTGGATCTCAGGAGTGTTCGAGTTTTCAACCGGTGTTTCTGGGTTCTGCCGGAGGACCAGCGCGTATTCGATGAAATCTGGAGCTAACGGCAAGCTGGTTCGCGTCCCGGGGCCGCTTTTCTGCCTTGACCGATCAGGCGTGCTGGAGGCCATCGCCCAGCCCACGATTCGTCGGGACCACAGGTCCATCACCGCCGCGACGTGGAGAAACCCCAGTCCGTGATCATCACTCTCGACGAGCCCCTCGACGGCCGGACGGGTCGTTGACGGCGCCGCCTGAGACGGAACGATCGGCCGGAAGAGCATCGCGGCACGGGAGGTCCCCCGCTCCCGGTGCCGCCTCCCTCACTTGACTATGAACGCGCCATTCATTTCGGGGTGGACGTCGCACTGGAACTTGTAGGTCCCGGCCTCGATGGCGGGGACGTCGTACGTCTTCGTCTCGACGCCCGCGAAGATCTCGCCCTGGAACAACGGCTCGCCCCCGTCCGGATAGATCGCGACGTTGTGCTCGTCCGTGTCGCGGTTGTCGAACACGATCTCGAACGCCTCACCCGCCGGCACCGCCAGGCAGTTGGTGTCGAACGCGGTCTCCTCTGCGGATATCTGAAGGGTCGTCCCCGTGGGCTCGCAGGTAACGCCCTCTAGATCCCCGTCGCCTCCCCCGCAAGCCGTCGCAACCAGGGCGAGAATGGCAACTAGACCGATCAGTACGCCTCTCGTCTTACGAACGCGCTTCAAGGCACCTCTCCTTGGGTTACGACGCGCGTGTCGCGGTTGAGCCTACCAGCCGCCTTCAGCCCTCACCCCTTACGGGACGCCGAAGGTCACAGCCTACTGCGGGGGGGCAGCTGTCCCTCTGGACACTTCTCTCCACAGCCGATCGACACGCGCATGTACTTGAAGACGAGTCTGGGTGGTCGGCATAGGTTGTGGGCGCAGGTCCTGCAGGCCCAGGTTATGTCTGCAGCTGATCACCGAGTAGCATCGGCCAACCAACGTAAGGAGAGAAGCGATGGCTGAACAGATCGAAGGCAACAGGCACAAACTAATGCGCATCGGGTTGGTGTTGCTAGGGATCTCGAATTTGGTCGTCGGGTCCTGGGCGATGTTCGCTCCAGCGTCCTGGTACGACGACTTCCCGGGCCGCGGGTTACATTGGGTCGCCGCGTTCGGTCCCTATAACGCACATATGATCCAGGACATAGGTGGCGCGTACCTAGCGTTCGCAGCACTCTTCTTCTGGGCCGCCTATGTTTCACGAAGGACGGCCATCTTCGCGGCGATCGTCGGCTACCTGGTGTTCCAGGTTCCTCATCTGCTGATCCACATCTTCGTGAGGGCTCAGTTGTCGACCACCGGCTACATCGGAACAGTTACGAGTCTTGTCTTCGGCGTTGGGCTAGCGGTGATCGTTCTGATGCTTGCTCGAACCGCGAAGGAATGATTGCCAGTTAACTTCCTGCCAGCCGCCCGTCTGCTCAGACGGGCGGCTTGGCCGACTCCCCTCACACGGGGACGCGACCGGTCACCGTGGTGCCCATCCCGGGCTGCGACCGGACCTCCAACGTCCCGCCGATGGCGTCGAGGCGGTCGGCCATGCCTAGCAGGCCGCTCCCCCGTCGCGTGGAGCCCGGGTCGAACCCGTCCCCGTCATCGACGACCTCGAACGCGAGCTCATCGCCGCTCGCCGACAACCGCACCTCGGCGTGGGTGGCATGCGCGTACTTCGCCACGTTCTGCAGCGCCTCGAGGCAGCAGAAGTAAAGGGCCGACTCCACGTCTTGCGGATAGCGGCCGATCCCGTCGGTCTCGACACTCACTTGGACCGCGGCCTTGCGGGCCTGTGCCTCGAGCGCGGCAGGCAAGCCCTTGTCCGCAAGCAGCGGGGGATAGATGCCCCGGGCGAGGTCGCGGAGGTCCTCAAGAGCTGAAGTCGCCGCGGCCTGCAGCTCGCTGAGCATCGCCCTGGTCTTCGCCGGTTCGCGCTCGGCGAGCCCCTCCGCCAGGCGGAGCTTCACCGCGAGCGCCACGAGCTGCTGCTGAGCGCCGTCGTGGATGTTGCGCTCGAGCTGCTTC
>CAZDGO010000460.1:0-2097 GCA_964504825.1 uncultured Gaiellales bacterium | reverse complement strand
CATCATGACCAATGGACTCTCATTGCTGGTGGTACGGAGAGTGGGGGCATTCCACCATGACCAATGCTAACGGCATTATCAGCATGCGTACGGTGGGGTTGGATGTGAGCGATCGGCATGTGCACGCCTGTTTCCTCAGTCTGGAAGGCGAGATCGAGGAGGAGACGCGCCTCGCAGCGACGCCCGCTGCCCTCCGTCACCGCTTCACCCGTCTCGAACCGCATCGGGTGGTTCTGGAGGTGGGGCTGCACTCCCCGTGGATGAGCCGACTCATCGCCGACCTCGGCCACGACGTGTATGTGGCCAACGCCCGTCGCCTGCGGGCCATCTACTTGAACGAGAACAAGAGCGACCGCGTGGATGCTGAGTATCTGGCCCGGATCGGGCGATTGGACCCGACACTGCTCTTCCCTCTGCGCCACCGTTCCGCCGAGACGCAGGCCGATCTGACTGTCTTGCGGGCCCGGGACGCGCTCGTGCGAGCTCGTTCCGCCCTTATCAACTTCGTGCGGGGGCAGGTGAAGTCCGCCGGGGGTCGCATCCCCTCCTGTGACGGCCGCTACTTCGCCCGCAAGGCACCGCTGCACGTGCCCGCTGAGCTGCATGGGCAACTCGATCCCATCGTGGATGCCATCGCCGGGCTCGACGCCCGCATCGCTGGGTACGATGCGGATATCAGGGCGATCGCCGAGGAGCGCCATCCCGAGTGTGCGCTCCTGCGGCAGGTGGCCGGCGTGGGGCCTCTCACCGCCGCCTGCTTCGTACTCACCATCGAAGACCCCACCCGCTTCCCCGAGGCCCGGGCGGTGGGATCGTACCTGGGCCTCAGGCCACGTCGGGATGAGTCTGGAGCGCACGCCCCGCAGCTACGGATCACCAAGTGCGGGGACGCGCACCTGCGTCGTCTCCTCGTGGGAGCAGCCCAGTACATCCTGGGTCCCTTCGGTCCCGACTGCGACCTTCGCCGCTGGGGACTCGCTCTGGCCGAGCGGGGCGGGAAGAGCGCGAAGAAGCGGGCGGTGGTGGCCGTCGCCCGCAAACTCAGCGTACTGCTCCTGCGCCTCTGGGTGACGGGCGAGGAGTACGAGCCCTTGCGGCAGGCCCGCCGGCGCGGCGAGCTGGCACCCGATCCTGCCTGATGCCCACCTACATCTCCCGCGAGAAGGAGGTGAACACGACGACGAGCGGACCCTAGTCACAAAGTGCCTTCGACCCTCGGTCGCCCCACGGGGTGACTGCGTGCTCCAACCGGGCCTTCGAGGCCGATCAAAAGATTCGCAGCACCCCGGGCGGCCGGATCCCAACCTGCACCGGACACCGAAGATGGCGTCCTTGAACGAGTGCGAATGGAAGCATGACCGCGGTCGACCGCACGGAGACGGGGACCCTTGCGTGGCAAATTCGTCCTTGACATCAGCCGACCTTCTCATGGAGGTTGGAGCCTCCGTCAAAGGCGGGGCGGGTCCACACCGATGGACCGGGCGACAAGGCAAACCAGTGAACCAGGCGGCCCCGCGGGACGAATCAGCACCCCGGCTTTCGTACGCGAGCCACCACAGAGGACGAGGCGCGCTCTATGGTGGTCGCTCGGAACCGCCCGGCCGGGAGCTTGACTGCACAGCATGCAGAGAAAGGGAGCGGCGGGCCTGAGGCCCGCCGCTCCCAATGACGAAACCGGAAGGGTTAGTTACCGCGAGGACAGTGTACTGGTGACGTTGACTGTGGAGGCGTTGACGATGACAGAGGCCGAGTTGCGGATGTGCCCGCGTAATGACACCGTCAGGGTGTAGGTTCCGTAGGAGACGTTGGCGAAGCTGGCCATGCCGGTGCCGCCAGTGTCCGAGGTCGCCACCCACCGGGTGGAGCCTTTCAAGACGACCTTGGCCCCGTTGAGGGGATTCCCATTGACGTCGCGGATCAAGACCGTTACCAGCGCGGTGAGGGGCGCCACGGTCGTAGTGGTCGTCGGCGCCATGGTGGTCGTAGTGGTGGCCGGCGGGGCGGTGGTCGTAGTGGTGGCCGGCGCCATGGTGGTCGTAGTGGTGGCCGGCGGCGCGGTGGTCGTAGTGGTGGCCGGCGGCAGGGTGGTCGTAGTGG
>CAZDGO010000459.1:0-2102 GCA_964504825.1 uncultured Gaiellales bacterium | reverse complement strand
TCACCACCCTGATCCTTCGCCTGCCGATCACGCCTCTCCTCCGCCTCTCCTCTATGCGATAGCGCCGTGTGATTGTAGAACAACACCCGCGACCGGTACACCCCACGATACACCCGGTCGGCGTCTCTAACATTTAGGCCGGGCGGGCGAACAGGTAGCAATGCCAACGTCCAACCGCTCGAAAGAGAGTGCGCGCGATGTGGAAGAAGATGTTGCTCTGGGTGGTGATCGGCGGGGCCGCCGTGTCGTGAAAGAGGCGCCTTAGGTCAGGAATCGGCGGGCACATCGGGTACCGCGTCAAACAGCTCCTCCTTCGAGCCCGCTATCAACACCGAGGCCAATAGCCGCCCCACCTGACCGGCGGGCATGGTGAGTACGTAGCAGCCACATGCCGCGTGGGCCAGCCGGTCGAGACGTTCAGGTTCGACTCGACCGGGCGATCTGATCACGCCGCCAGAGAGTCTGACGCCATTGCCGCACGCCGGGCATGTACATGTATGCACCTCGTCCATCGCTCCAGGCCTATCGGAAAGTCACCCCTGCAACATGAGTCAGTATTAAAGTTTCATAACGAAGCCTCAGGGATGGCGAACACCTCGGTCATGATCGCCCGGACGGCGGACAGGGGGTCCAACTCCAAGCACCTGACCCGTGCGAGGATGCCGGTCAGCCGCGCATCCGAGTTCGCCTGCCGCAACAACCAGCGCTCCATCTCACGGGTCGCCAGGGCCACAACCCCGCGCTCGAGGTGAAGGGCGCGCCGCTGCTCGAACAAGCCTTCGGCGCGGAGATAGTCACCGTGGGCGCAGATCTGGTCCCAGAGCTCTTCGACCCCTTCTCCGCTGTAGGCGTTCGTGGCCAGGAGAGGTGTCTCCCATGTGCCCCGCGAGTCGTCGAGGGCCAGGATGCCTCTCACCTCGCCGAGTGTGATCTCCGCGGTGGGGTGGTCCGTCTTGTTCACCACCAGCACATCGGGGATCTCCATCACACCGGCCTTGAGTGCCTGGATGGAGTCGCCGGAGCCGGGCATGAGGGCGAGCACGACCGTGTCGGCCACCGATGCCACCTCTATCTCGCTCTGCCCCACCCCGACCGTCTCGAGGAAGATGACGTCCTTTCCCGAAGCATCGAGAATGAGACCGGCCATCATCGTTGTCTCCGCAAGACCTCCCAAGTGGCCCCGGGTGCCCATGGACCGGATGAACACCGCTTGATCAAGAAAGTGCTCGGAGAGTCGGATGCGGTCGCCCAGCACGGCCCCCTGCGTGAAAGGGCTGGAAGGATCCACCGAGATGACGCCCACCCGGAGCTCCCGGCGGCGGCAGACGCCCACCAGGGATGAGATAAGACTTGATTTCCCCACACCGGGAGGACCGGTGATACCAACACGCACCGCCCGCCCGGTGTGGGGATAAAGGCGCTGGATGAGTTCGAACGAAGCGGGGTCGCCATCCTCGACGAGCGAGATGGCCCGCGCGACCGCGCGCCGGTCGCCCGCCAGCGTCCGTTCAGCTAGATCGCGCGCTTGGCTCGGCCCAGACTGATTCAGCTCTTCTTTTCTTCCTCGGGCACTTCGGAGGACTGAGCCACAGTCGATTCCTCGGCTACCGCCTTGCGGATCTCCTGCTCACTGTCTTTGATCCCACGCTTGAACCCGGTTATGGCCCTACCGAGCGAAGAACCCAACTCCGGTAGTCGTTTGGGCCCGAAGACCAAGAGAATGATCACCAGAAGGATCCCTATCTCCCAAGGTCCGATCCAATTCGGCATACCTGCTCCTTTCAATGACTCCACGCCCCCCGCGCAGGCGTGGATTTCTGTAGTGATGGTCACGGCCCGGGAATAGCTCCTGAGCCCCATCAATGATACTAGTATAGAGCCCAACCGGTTCGGTGGCCACTATCATCCCCAGGAGCTCGTTTCAAGACGAAGCCTTAGCCGTCAGGAAGCACTGGCCGGCGAAGAGTCATTCTGAAACGAGCTTCTAAAGCGAGCGCGCGTTGCAGCCGAAGCTATAGAACATGAGCGCATCCGATTCCCCTGGTAGCGTAGACTATCCGACGCGTGGTACGGCCCGCGACGTCGAGGTGGCCGATCTCTGC
>CAZDGO010000458.1:0-2119 GCA_964504825.1 uncultured Gaiellales bacterium | reverse complement strand
GGACTTGTCCGGACGCACGGAGAGGATGAACTCGGCCAGTGGACTACCGATCACTAGGCACACGTCGAGGGGTCCACAGTCGCGCCCGCGACCCACCGAACCGTCCTCCGCCGCATCTCGGGCGGCTCGGCAGGGGCACTCGTAGGCAACTATCATCGCGGGGTTCTTGATCACGATATCCCGGGCCACCCGGTAAGGGACCACCTGTTCCATGGGGCCCGCGGTCAAGTCGTGGTCGAGCGTCACAAGCACTCGGGCCGCCTCGGTGCGGAGCACCTTGCCATGGTAGGTGGCGGCCAGGTAGTTCGCGGCGTATCCCGCGGCGGCGGCGGACACGCGACCGCGACGGGCGCTCACCCCGGCCGTCGCAACCGGCGTGGCGTCACCCGGCAGACTCGGCGTGGCGTCACCCACCTTGTGCGACGTGACCCGCCATAGGGGCCAGGTGCCCCGCAGTAGGCCTACGTACTGCACAGTCCAACGCGCGTAGACATACAGGTGCAGACTGCGCAGGGGATGCAGCGGTTGTTCCCGCACCAGAGCGGCGGCGCGCCGCCACCGGGAGGCCACCACCATGCCTATCTGAGACTCGCCCGCAGTCGCGCTTCGGCCAACGCGGCCGCCAGATCCTCGGGAAGTGGCGACTCGAAGCGCAACGCCTCACCGGAGACCGGATGGACGAACCCGAGCACGGCACTGTGCAGGAACTGGCGACCCACGCCGAGGGCGTCGCGCCGAGCGTACAGCGGATCTCCTACAACGGGATGGCCGATGGCCAGGAAGTGGACCCGGATCTGGTGGGTACGCCCGGTCTCCAGTCGCGCCTCCACCAAGGTCAGATCTCGCAACTCTTCAAGCACGCGGAAGTGAGTGACGGCGGGACGCGCGCCTACCCCGCCGACCGCCATGCTTATCCGCCGGTGCGGGTCCCGGCCCACCGGAGCGTCGATGGTTCCCGACACGGACGCCGGACGCCCATGGACCAGCGCGATGTACCGCCGTTCCACCTCACGACGGCGGATCATCTCCTGCAGCCGGCGATGAACGGCCGGATCCTTCGCCACGATGAGCAGGCCACTGGTATCGCGATCGAGCCGGTGCACGATTCCTGGTCGGTACGCGTCACCTCCGACGATACCCCTCCCGCGGAGCGCATTCACAAGAGTGCCTGTGGGGTGGCCGGGAGCGGGATGCACCACCATGCCGGCCGGCTTGTCCACCACGATGAGCTGATCGTCTTCGTATACGACCGCGATCGCCACGTCCTCGGAAAGAGGCAGCCCTACGTCGGAGCCGGACAACTGGACGACTACGCGCTGGCCCAGCGACACTTGGTGGCTCTTGAGCCTCGGCACACCATCGACCGTCACCGCGCCGGCCTCCGCCAGCGTGGCGGCCTGCGAACGACTGCCTATCTCCGGCCGACTGCCCAAGAAGCTATCCACCCGCAGACCATCATCCTCGGGCCCAGCGATGTATTCCACCCACCGCTCAGCCGTTGGGTGCGCCCTCGACTGCGCGTGCCTTGGTCTCACCCCAGAGGAGACTGATGGCCACTAGGGCCACCCCGACCAGGATGAAGACGTCGGCCAGGTTGAACGTCGGCCAGTGCGGGATGCGCAGGAAGTCGGTTACGTGCCCCCGGGTCAACCGTTCCGAGAGATTGCCTATGCTCCCCCCTATCAGCATGCCCCCGGCGAGGCCACCGATGAGGGGGCGGGGTTCCAGAGCAAGGTAGACGAAGACAAGAACCAGCGCCAGGCAGGCCGCCGGCACGATGACCGAGTAGCGGCCGGAGAGAAGCCCGAACGCCACCCCCTGATTGGAGGCGCGCTGAAGAGTCAGAAACGGGAGCAGCCGGATCTCGTCGCCGGGTATGCCCGGCTGACCGAGCACCATGGTGCCTTGGATGATCCGCTTACTCAAGAGATCGAGCGCCAATGTGGCCGCTGTAGTAGATGCGGCCAGGATCCACTTGGTCTTAGTGCTGCCGGTCAACTCAAGACTCGTTTCAGAATGACGCTTCGCCGTCGGGGCGCGTTGGGCACGCGGGGGGCGATGGGCACGCGGGAGGCAAGGACGCAGGGAGCGCGCGTAGCAGCGCTACGGGCGCGACTGA
>CAZDGO010000457.1:0-2127 GCA_964504825.1 uncultured Gaiellales bacterium | reverse complement strand
CAGTGGAACGACGGCTACGCCGAGACGATCTACTCGTTCGCCAACAACATCAACACACACGAAGGCGGCACGCACCTCTCCGGGTTCCGCGCGGCGATCACGCGTACAGTGAACGATTACGCGCGCACCAAGGGCTTTCTCAAAGAGAAGGATGAGAATCTCTCCGGGGATGACGTACGCGAGGGGCTGGCGGCCATTCTCTCCGTGAAGCTGAAGGATCCCCAGTTCGAGGGCCAGACCAAGACCAAACTGGGCAACTCGGAGATGCGCGGGTTCGTGGAGACCGTGGTGAACCAGAAGTTGGCCGAGTTCCTGGAAGAGAACCCCGGCGACGCCCGGCTGGCTCTGCTGAAGTGCGTGCAGGCGGCTCACGCCCGCCAAGCCGCCCGCAAGGCCCGCGATCTCACCCGGCGCAAGAGCGTCCTCGAGAACACCACGCTTCCGGGCAAGCTGGCCGACTGTTCCATCAAGGACCCAGCTGCCTGCGAGATCTACCTCGTTGAAGGTGACTCGGCGGGGGGTTCGGCTAAACAGGCCCGCGACCGGAGTTTTCAGGCCATCCTGCCATTACGGGGCAAGATCATCAACGTCGAGAAGGCCCGTCTTAACAAGATCCTCTCCAACACCGAGATCCAGGCCATCATCACCGCGGTGGGCACCAACCTGGGCGAGGAGTTCAATCTGGAGGGAGCGCGGTACCACAAGGTCATCATCATGACCGACGCCGACGTGGATGGCGCCCACATCCGCACGTTGATCCTCACCTTCCTCTTCCGCAACATGAACGAGCTGATCGAGGCGGGTTACGTCTATATCGCCCAGCCGCCCCTATACCGAGTAACCCACAAGCGTCAGGACTACTACGCTTTCAACGATCATCAGCTGGAGCAGGTGTTCGAGCGCATCGGCCGATCCGGCACCACTATCCAGCGTTTCAAGGGATTGGGCGAGATGAACCCCGAGCAACTCTGGGAGACGACGATGAATCCCAACACCCGCACGCTGTTGCAGGTGGGGGTCGATGACGCCGCCCTGGCCGACGAGATATTCACGACTCTCATGGGCGATAAGGTCGAACCCCGCCGGGAATTCATCGAGGCTAACGCCAGGTATGTTCGCAACCTTGATGTATAGCAGGCTCCCCATCCCGGCGTGTAGCGGCGGCGACGCAGCCGCGGCCGCTCCGAGAGGGGCCGCGCGATGACCCTTGAGACGTTGCACGGCCGCATCGAGCAGATAGAGATAGCCGAGGAGATGCGCTCCTCGTACCTCGATTACGCCATGAGCGTCATCGTGGGTCGGGCTCTTCCCGATGTGCGCGATGGCCTCAAGCCCGTTCACCGCCGTGTTCTCTTCGGCATGCACGATTCCGGCATGCAGCCGAACCGGCCCCACCGGAAGTGCGCCCGTGTCGTGGGCGATGTCATGGGGAATTTCCATCCACACGGCGACCAAGCGATATACGACACCCTGGTGCGCCTGGCTCAGGACTTCTCTATCCGCTACCTGCTGGTCGACGGCCACGGAAACTTCGGTTCTGTCGACGGCGACTCGGCGGCGGCCATGCGGTACACGGAGTGCCGCCTCAGCAAGATCGCGGTGGAGATGCTCCGAGACATCGACGCCGACACGGTCGACTGGGTGCCAAACTATGACGAGAGCCGGGAGGAGCCCACCGTCCTCCCCGCCCGCTTTCCCAACCTGCTGGTCAATGGCAGTTCGGGCATCGCGGTGGGCATGGCCACCAACATACCCCCGCACAACTTGGCCGAGGCCGTGGACGCCACGATAGCCTTGATCGACGATCCGAACCTGGATTGCGCCGGGCTGATGCGGCACATCAAGGGCCCCGATTTCCCCACCGGCGGCATCATCATGGGCGTGGCCGGCATCAGGGAGGCGTACGAGACGGGCCGGGGGCGGGTGGTGGTTCGGGCACGGGCGCACTCCGAGCCCCTGAAGCAGGGCAAAGCGGCCATCATCGTCACCGAGCTGCCCTACCAGGTCAACAAGGCCCAGTTGATCTTGAAGATCGCCGACCTGGTGCGCGACAAGAAGATCTCTGAGATCTCCGACCTGCGCGACGAGTCCGACCGTTCGGGCATGCGCCTGGTGATCGAGTTAAAG
>CAZDGO010000456.1:0-2130 GCA_964504825.1 uncultured Gaiellales bacterium | reverse complement strand
CTGCGCCACGTCGCCGATCCCAGGGATTCCGCGTTGCGCCGGTAAGAACTGACTCCGTCGCGGCGTTGAGACCGAACTCTGGCGTGGTCGTGCGGCCCAGCGTATTGAGCCCGGCTCGACGAAAGCGCTCCATGAGATGGCTCGGGTGGTCCGGAACCGTCCCCATAGCCAGATGCGAACCCATATCGCAGCGTTGGCCCTCTTCTAGGTTGCCCAAATCCTTCACCAGGAACGGCACGCCGTGCAACGCGCACACGTGCGCGGCGGCCGCGCCCTCCATCGACTCGGCGAGGGCGTGCCAACGCCCGACGAGCGCATGGCCGTCGGCGGCCCGACCAGTGACCAGAGAGGAGGTGAGGCACCGGCCGGCTGCGATCCGCGGCGTGGGCTCCGGCCACGCGGCCTCCTGTACCACCCGGAATGCCGCGCCCACCAGGCCGGGGTCGAGGGCAAACACGTTACCGTACTCGTGCCCGCCCACGCATGCCAGGGCAAGACCTATCGCCTCGGTGGAGAGCCAACCCTCAGGGGCGAGAACGCCCGTGTCGGCATACACTTCCTCGGTAGCCAGTGCCAGATCACCCACGGCGAGCCCGGACCCGGGATACGCCCCGGCCACCCCCATCTGCAGCACCAAGGCCGGGCGCGCCGCCAGAAGCAGGCAGGTCAGCGCATGGGAGGCGTTGACTTTGTCATAGCCACCTACCACCAAAGCTACCGAGACCGGCCCAGACTCTGGCCCGAGCGACCCACGCCACGTCTGGATACCTGCCACCTCCACCGCTGGGCAGGCCGGGCTCTCAGATCCCTGAAGCGGGCCAAGAAACGGCTCCGCCTCCAGGCGGGTGGCCGTCAGCACCACGAGCTCGACGTCGCGCACCAAGCCCTGGAGCTGGACGAGATCCGGTCGCAGGCCCAAGCGCAGCCGCGAGGTGCCGTTCGCGCTCTCGCTCACGGGCTCAGGCACCCTCCAACAGCATGAGATCGGGATCCTCCAAGTAGCTGATCACCAAGTTCAAGAAGCGGCTCGCCTCCGCGCCGTCGACGACCTGGTGATCGTAGGTGAGCGAGAGCGGCAGCATCTGCCGAACCAGTACTTGACCCTTGCGGACCACCGCCAGGTCGCGCACTCTACCCGTGCCGAGGATGGCGATCTCCGGGTAGTTCGTCACCGGAGTACCGTATACGCCGCCGATAGCCCCATAGTTCGTGACTGTGAACGTGCCCCCTTGGAGATCGGCCAGACCGAGACTGCGATCCTGCGCCCTTTGCGCCAAGTCGATCACCTCCTCGGCGATGCGGAAGATGCTCTTCCGGTCGGCGTCCTTGAGGTTGGGCACCATGAGGCCGACCTTGGTATCCACCGCGATGCCGATGTTGTAGTAGCGCTTGATGATCAACTCGCCGCAATCCTGGGAGAGAGTCGAGTTCATACGCGGGAACCGCTGCAACGCCGCCGCGCACGCTTTGATCACGAACGCCATATAGGTGAGGTGGATGCCCCGCTCCGCCGCCAACGTGCGTTCCTTCTCGCGGATCCGTCGAAGTACCGACACGTCGGCCTCGTCGGTTGTGGTCACCTGTGCCTGCTTCGCGAGCGACTCGGCCATGCGCCGGGCCATGGTCCGCCGCACCCCGCGGACGCTCGTCCGTTCGACCACTCCGAACTGGTCTCGCTCGAGCGTGCCACCCATCCAGGGTTCGCCCCCCGCTACGTCGGCGATCGCTATCGAAGGAGCCGCTACGGTTTCTCGCCCATATACGGCCGCTTCCGCGTGGTCTTCCACATCCTGGCGCAAGATGCGGCCTCCCGGCCCGGTGCCGTGGACCACAGAAAGATCCACCCCGAGTTCCCGCGCCAACACACGCACTGACGGCATGGCCAGCACTCTCACCGTGGCCTCATCCGAGGCGACCGGGGAGGGCGCAGCGGCCGCCCCGGCGGCCCCCATGGAGACCTGCGCCTGGATCGGCCCGGGCGCCGTGATAAACGCGGGCGCCGGTCCGTCATCGGGCGCCTCCTCCAATTGTCCGATCACCGACCCAGTGTAGAACTCCTCCTCTTCTTCTACTTGGCTCACCGGAGGGCCGGGTGGCGCCGCCGGGGGCGTGCGCGCTGGAGCGATGACC
>CAZDGO010000455.1:0-2131 GCA_964504825.1 uncultured Gaiellales bacterium | reverse complement strand
CAGTAGAGGCGCAGGCCGAGGCCCGCATCCTCATGCTCTCGTCGAACAACATCCTCTCCCCGGCGCACGGCCGGCCCATCGCCGTGCCCTCCCAGGACATGATCCTGGGTGTCTATTACATGACGTACTACAATCCGGCCGATCTGGTGAGGTTGTACCGGGAGCCTCGTTTCGTCGATCGGATGCAGAGCCAGCTAACCAAGGCGCGGCTCGAGAAGCTGCTGGGGCTCTTTACGCTAGACCAACAGCTCGAAGCCGCGGCCGCCAGAGGGATAGTGCCCTCTGGCTCCGAGGCCATGCCGGAGAGGCTCACCGAAGGTGAGCTCGGGCCGCTGATGCGCGATCTGATCCTCTCGTCGCACGCGGCCACCCTGTCCGACGACCTGCTCGGTGAGCAGGCCGAACTCGACATATCGATGATGGACTCGACCGACAGCGTCTTGTTGCGTGAACTCAAGCCCCGTGTCTACAGCGAGGTCGCCGAGCTCGAGCGGGCCTACACCGACAAAGTGATCGGCCTACAGGACCCCATCCTCTTTCGTTGGGACGGCCGGCGCATTCTCACGACGGCGGGCAGGGCCATGTTCAACTCGGCCGTGGTCGCGACGCTCAGCCGCTATTTCGGCGACACATGGGAGAAACCGGGTGCGGAGGGGCAGCCTCCGCGCAAGGCCGAATATCGCTACCAGAACCGGGTGTTCACCAAGAAGGTGATGTCGGACTTCGTGAGCGACCTCGTGGAGTATTTCGGAGCCACCGCGGTGGCCCAAGAGCTGCTCGACGTCTTGAAGGAGATGGGCTTCCGCTACGCCACCGTAGCGGGGGTCACCATCTCGAAGAACGACATCGTCGTGCCGCCCAAGAAGACCGAGATCCTGCAGCGCTACGAGGAGATGGTCAATACGGTGCAGCGCGAGTACGGCCGCGGCACCATGACCGAAGACGAGCGCCGCGAGAAGGTCACCGAGCTGTGGACTGAGGCCACCACTGTCGTCACCAAGGCCATGCAAGATAACTTCCGCCATCTGAACCCGGTGTACATGATGGCCCACTCGGGGGCTCGGGGCTCGTTCCAGCAGATCAGGCAGCTGGCGGGCATGCGGGGTCTCATGGCCAATCCGAAGGGCGAGATCATCGAGCGGCCCATCAAGGCCAACTTCATGGAAGGCCTCTCGGTGCTGGAGTACTTCATCTCCACACACGGCGCCCGCAAAGGTCTGGCCGACACGGCGCTGCGCACCGCCGACTCGGGCTACCTCACCCGGCGGCTCGTCGATGTGGCTCAGGATGTGGTCATCCGCGAGCTCGACTGCGGCACCGAGCGTTCGGTGGAACTCGCTCTCTTCAGAGACGAACGCTTGAACGACAACCTTCTCGGCCGGCTCTTCGGCGAGGACATCGCCGACCCGGCGATGGGAGAGGTGCTGTTCGAGCGCGACCAGCCGATAACCGTGCGGGCCCGCCGGCGTCTCGAGGAGATACTGCCCCTGGCGACGTACCGCGACAGGCGGATAAAGGTGCGCTCCGTCATGGTGTGCGAGAGCGAGTTCGGTGTCTGCCAGCGTTGCTACGGCCGGTCGTTGGCCACCAACGAACTGGCCGCCATCGGTGAGGCCGTGGGGCACATCGCCGCGCAGTCCATCGGTGAACCGGGCACCCAGCTGACCATGCGTACCTTCCACACCGGCGGTGTGGCCGGGGCCGATATCACCCACGGTTTGCCGCGGGTGGTCGAGCTCTTCGAGGCGCGCAAGCCCAAGGGTCAGGCCAAGGTCATCGACGAGGTCCTAGACCCCGAACGCACCTACGTGGTTCATTACGACGAGCCGGGCACGCCCAAGAAGGTCTCCATCGTCGACGACCTGGGTGAAGCGGTAGTCTCGTATCCCGTCAGCCGTCGCATGCGCCTCAAGGTGAAGGATGGCCAGGAAGTCAAGGCCGGCGACCCCCTCGACGAGGGACCGCTCAACCCTCACGAGCAACTCTCCTTCTGGGGTGTTCTCGGTATCGGTCAATACATGGTCGGTGAGGTGCAGAAGGTCTACAAGACGCAAGGCGTAGATATCAACGATAAGCACATCGAGCTCATCGTGCGGCAGATGACCAAGAAGGTGAGGGTGCAGTCTTCGGG
>CAZDGO010000454.1:0-2133 GCA_964504825.1 uncultured Gaiellales bacterium | reverse complement strand
CGGCCTGGCGGTGACGATCGGCTCGGAGAGGATCGACGTGCCGGTCATGGCCCTGCGCGCGGCGTTCGACAGCGGTCTTCCGGAAGCGTTGGCCGGATGATCGACCTCGACCGGCTGGATTCCCCCCGCGACGAGTGTGGGGTGTTCGGTATCTACGCACCCGAGCGAGACGTCGCCCGCCTCACGTTCTTCGCGCTCTTCGCCCTTCAGCACCGTGGCCAGGAATCCGCCGGCATCGCGGTAAGCGACCAGAAGCATCTCATGGTGTTCAAGGAGATGGGGCTCGTCGCCCAGGTCTTCAAGGAGCAGACGCTGCGCACGTTGTCCGGCCAACTCGCCATCGGGCACGTGCGCTACTCCACCACGGGCTCGTCGGACTGGCGGAACGCTCAGCCCGTCCACCGTAGTCGCAACGGCGCCGCTATCGCCCTGGCCCACAACGGCAATCTGGTGAACACCGACGAGCTGCGGGCTGAGCTTACCGAGCAGGGGGTGGTGCTCGAGTCCACGTCGGACACCGAGGTCATGGCCGCTCTGGTGGCGGAGCATCCGGCGGCCGACGTGAAGGATGCCCTGCGCGACGTCCTGCCGCGACTTCGGGGAGCGTTCAGCGCCGTGCTGCTGACCGACAAGGAGGTCATCGGGTTCCGCGACGCCTATGGCATGAGACCTCTGGTGTTGGGTCGCCTCGATGATCGCTACATGCTGGCCAGTGAGACGGCGGCCTTCGACATCATCGGCGCCGAGGCCGTTCGCGAGATCCAGCCGGGAGAGATGTGCTGGCTCGACGAAGATGGCTATCACATCGAGCGGGTGGTGCACGCTGCGCGGGAAGCTCTCTGCATCTTCGAGTTCATCTACTTCGCCCGCCCGGACTCTGTCATGAAGGATCAGACCCTCTACGCCGCCCGCAGTCGCATGGGGGAGCAGCTGGCCTCGGAGTCGCCCGTCGACGCCGATCTGGTGATCCCGGTGCCCGATACGGGCAACTCGGCCGCGATCGGCTACTCCGCGCGCAGCGGCATTCCGTTCGGCGAAGGTCTGGTAAAGAATCGATATGTGGGGCGTACGTTCATCGAGCCAGACGACGCCCTGCGCAAGCGGGGTATCCGAATGAAGCTGAATCCGCTCACCAGCGCCATCCGGGGCAAGAGACTGGTGGTGGTCGACGATTCGATCGTCCGGGGAAACACCACCCGCCAGCTCGTGCGCATGTTGTTCGATGCGGGCGCGGCGGAGATTCACCTGCGCATCTGCTCGCCACCCATTGTTTTCCCCTGCTTCTACGGCATCGACATGGCCGACCAGGATGAGTTCATCGCCTTCCGGCGTAGTGTCGACGACGTCAGTCGCGAGCTAGGAGCCACCTCACTGTCCTACCTGTCGCTGGATGGACTTCTGCGCGCCAGTCGGGTGTACCCTGAATGCTTCTGCACCGCCTGCTTTAGTGGCGAGTATCCGTGCGCCGTTCCGGAGGCGTTGCGCGCGTCGAAATTCCGCTTCGAGGGCGACGCGGTGGTCGCGGAGAGCTCCCCCACGCGTTGACGTCTGTCAGGATGTGGATATGATCTCACCTCTCTCGACCGGCCGGCTCGCCCGTTGGAGCGCCCGTCATCCCTGGATCGTGATGGCCCTGCTCGGGAACGTGAACTGGTATCTCCCTAAGTGGCTTCAGTGGCTGCCAGAGCTCCACCTCGAGGGCGTCCCGGCTGTGGCGCGCGTGCGCGAGACTGAGACTCGCAGACTCTAGCCTTGACAAGCTGATCCTCGTGTTCGACCGTATCAGCCGGTGGCTCCGCAAAGAGGTGGGGGGTGACCGCCTTCTCTTCGTGAGTTACGTGCCCGACTTCCAAGCGCCGCAGTGGCGCCCGGGTGAGTTCGTGGATCACGAGGGCGAGGTCTTCGTGGTGACCCGCTGGGTCGAGGGAAGACGGGTGCCCCTGGATCGGGGTGGTTCCGTGCAGGAATGGGAGGTCTGGGGGCGTCCGGTCGACCCAGAGGAGGTGGGCTCCGCCGTTGAGGTGGCCGCCCAGCGGATGCTTGCCGAGGAGGCCCGCCGGAAGGCCCGTGGAGGCTAAGAGGCTGCTGAAAAACGAAGCCTTGGCCACCAGAACGCACTGGCCGGCGCGATAC
>CAZDGO010000453.1:0-2133 GCA_964504825.1 uncultured Gaiellales bacterium | reverse complement strand
GTCAGCACCGCGGCCGTCCGCACCGCCGCCCTTGGCGGCGCTGTTGCCGCCCTCATAGGCGATCCCGCGGAGGGCACCGATGCCCCGGAGCGACACCAAGGCCCGCGGCTGCGCTCTCCCCGACTTGATATTCACCCACAGATCGGTGGCCCCCGCTACCGGCATGGCCGTCTCGCTCCATCGGGCAAGGATGCTCACCGCATCCTCGACGCTCCCGGGGCTGTAGAACTCAAGCATCGTCATGCCACCCCTCACGCTGGTCGTAGACCCGTGTCGATTTCCGTTCCGATCGCGGCAGGGAGGCATAGTCCACCAGCTCCACTTCGGCCGCGACCATGATCTCCTTTTTGATGCGATCCTGGATGAACGCCGTCACCGCACTATCCCCCGCGGGGTCGGCCGCCGGGTCCCTCTCTACGAGCACGCGCATGAAGTCCTTGCCCGCGGCCCGCGTGAGCACCACGTTGTATTCCGCCGAGACGCCGGGCGTGCACGATAGGATATGCGCGATCTGGCCCGGGTAGATGTTCGTGGCTCGGATGATGAACATGTCGTCGGAGCGGCCCATCAGCCGGTCATGCCGTGGCAGCGCCGACCCACAGGCACACCACCCCGGGATCATCCGGGTGAGGTCGCGTGTGCGGTAGCGGATGAGAGGCGCCCCCTCTTTCCGCAGAGTGGTCACCACCATCTCGCCTATCTCGCCCTCCTCCACCGGCTCCAGGGTCTCCGGGTCGAGCAGCTCGAGGATGTAGTAGTCGGCCCAGTAGTGGATGCCGTCGTGGTAGCGGCAGTCGATGCCCGCCCCGGGCCCGTAAAGCTCGGTCATGCCGGTGATGTCGTAGATGTGCTCGGCACCCGACAGCGCGAGGATCTGTGCGCGCATGGCCTCGCTCGCCACTTCGCTGCCCAGGATGATGCTGCGCACCTTGACGCGGTCGGTCAGGCCACGCCGACCGATCTCCTCCGAGAGCAACAGGGCCATACTGGCCGTGCAACAGAGCACGGTCGCCTCGAGGTCCACGAGAAGCTCGCACTGCAGGTCGAGGTTACCCGGCCCGATAGGCACCGCGATCGCTCCGACCGCCTCGCAGCCCGCCTGGAAGCCCACCCCGGCGGTCCACAGGCCGTAGCCCACCGCCAGCTGGACCCGGTCGCCGGGGCCCACCCCCGCCATCTCGTAGCAGCGGGCGAAGATGTGCCGCCAGTCGTCGATGTCGTTCTGGGTGTAAGAGAGGATCTTGCGTTTACCCGTGGTGCCCGAGGACGAGTGGATGCGCACGATATCCTCGAAGGGCACACTCCGCAGGGGGAAGGGGTAGTCCTCGGCCAGGTCCTTGGCGGTGGTGAAGGGTAGGCGCCCGAGGTCGTCGAGGTTCTGGATGCTCTCGGGCGTCACCCCCGCGTCGTCGAAGCGCCGCCGGTAGAAATCGGAGCCCCGATACGCGTGGTTCACCGTCCAGCGCAGGCCCTCGAGTTGCAGCGCGTGCAGCTCCGCCTCGGTGGTGAACGTGGGCATGAAGGTCGTCACGGCCGTCCCCTTGTTACGTACGTCGCGCGTCACGACCGCCGCCGCTCTAGCTTCGCAGCCGAGCGGTCTCGGCTTCGTCAACGGTCCAGGTGGCCGGGTCGATGACCACGCCGTAGAGTTCACGGGCCCTGTCCACCGAGACGACTCCGTTGCGGACGTCGCGCAGCACTTTCTCCGCCGGACGGAGCTTCGGGTCGCCCCAGCCGCCTCCGCCGCCGGCCTGCTGGAAGTAGCCGGTGGGGGTGGGCACGTTCTGCACCAGGTCCTTGGTGGCGAGAGTGGTCCACTCGGTGTCGCCCGGGTAGCGCAGCTGGATGATGTTGAGGGCGCCCTCGGTGCCGCCGAGGGCGCCGCGAGACGGCTCCACGTCGCCGTCACCGAAGGTGATGACCTTGAGGTCGCGGCCCTCGAGTTCCAGCTCGGTCTCCACGCCGATGCCGCCGCGCCAGCGGCCGGCGCCGGCGGAGTCTTGCCAGAACTCGTGCCTGATCACCCGGTGGGGCGTGGCCTGCTCGAAGATCTCGTAGTCCTGGTCGAGCACGCCGCCGGAGGCGTCTATCATGCCGATGTGGTCGTAGCCGTCGGTGCCGTACATCCCGCCC
>CAZDGO010000452.1:0-2137 GCA_964504825.1 uncultured Gaiellales bacterium | reverse complement strand
GAGGCCACTCGACAGTCGGATCCGGTGGGCCATATCGGCGAGGGCATCTACACGATTCCCCGCGCCGCCTTCATCGTGCGGGCGAAACCCGGTTCCGTTCGTCGATGGGTTCGTGGGTACAAGCGGCACGAGGCGCGACTAGCCCCGCTCGTGGACGCCGACTACCGGTCTGAAGCGGGTACGGCTGCCGTGTCCTTTCTGGATGTTGTGGAGCTTCGCCTGATCGAAAGACTCAGGCGCATGGGCGTGTCACTCCGCCGGCTCCGCGAAGCGCATGACTACCTCCGCGACCAGTACGGAGTTGCGCACCCGTTCGCTTGGGCGGATCTCCGCACCGATGGTCGCGACCTCTTTGTGAGCATCTTGGAACGAGACTCGAAGAATCTGGTTCAGGCTTCGGGGAGACACCGCGCGCATCTGGTCATGCCGGAGGTAGTTGAGCCATTCTTCAGGGTGGTCGATTTCTCGCCCGACACCCGCCTGGCCAGCCGGGTGTTTCCGTTTGGGCAGACGGGAGGGATCGTCATCGACGCTGAGATCTCGTTTGGGGAGCCGGTGGTCGAAGGGTCCCGGATTCAGACGGGCACGCTCGCGGGTTTCGTTCTCGCAGGTGATGACCCCGCCACGGTCGCCCGCTGGTTCGACGTCGATGAGGACACTGTTCGAAGGGCGCGGGCCTTCGAGGCCGGCGAGGAATGGGCAGCGTAGGATTCTTTTTCGACGAGAATCTTCCGGCTCGGATAGCCAGAGCACTCGAGGCAGTCCAAATACCGGTCTTTAATGCCGAGGATGAGGGCCTTCAGGGGAAATCGGACCTTGACATCATCAAGTTTTGCCAGCGCAGGCAGCTGGTCTTGGTGACCAAGGATCGCAACATCCTCAAGAACCCGATCGAGCGCGACGCCCTCTCAAGCGCGGGAATCGGCGTCATCAACGTACAAGCCGGCAAGGCCAATCTGCGCGGGGCTCTTCAAGTTGCTGGTCAAGTGGCTTGAGGATATGGAAGGGGTTCTCGGCGACGATCAGCCCCGGGTCTATGTTCTAAGCGACCGGAGCTTCCAGTCTCTCGACAAGAAGCTGGCGCGGCGAGACAAGCGCTAGCCGTCAGTCGGTGCGCAGCTACGGCGCCGGGCATGGGCATCCACTCCGTGAAGTCGAGAGCGGCTTCCGAAATACACAACACCCACGACCACCTTCGAGGGGCGTCAGACCAGCCTTACTATGTCGCCATACGCCGCGAGTTGTCGGTCGACGGTCACAAGGAGAAGTGGCTCGGCCGCGGCTTGGGCTATCAGGAGGCGATCGAACGGGTCGGTGTGATGATCGGGGAGATACGCCACCCGGGCGGCGTGGCGCGCTGTGACCGGCAGTTCCACGAAGCCGCTTGCCGCCATGATCTCTGCCAAGTAGCCGGCGTCGGCTTTGAGCTTCCCAATCCGAGTCTTGATTGCGATTTCCCAGATCGAGGCAGCCGACACACTCACCTCATCGGCCTCTAGCATCAACTCGCGCGCCTGGACAGGGAGCCTGACGTCGTTCGCCATCGCCCAGAGGAAGAGGTGGGTGTCGAGCAGCAGACGCATTCAGGACTCGTAGAACTCGGCGAGCACGTCGTCGGGCAGCGGGGCATCAAAATCGTCCGGTACCTCGATCTGGCCCTCGAGGAGACCAAAGATGATGGTGCGCCGCGCGGGTTCCAGTCGCGAAAGCTTCGCTATGGGTCGCCCATGTCTCGCAATGAGGATGTCTTCTCCCGCTGCCGCTCGATCGACCAGCCGGGAGAGCTGTGTCTTGGCTTCATACATGTTCACTACAACGCTTGACATCGATCCCTCCTTTCAGACCAAGTCTAGTCTAACCTGAAGGTGGGTCGACGTCAACGCAGGCCGATGGCGCCGCCACGAACACCCGGAAGTCCTCGGTGCTATACTTCCTAAGTACGCAGACGCAGGTCCATATCGGGCCGTCTGCCTCTGGTTCTCATGGGGGCGACATGGTTTCGACGGGGCTCAGGTCTGAGTCAGAGTAGCGAGCCGAGATTCCAATCATTCTCGTTAAACGGGTTGGAAAAAAACATCTGCCGATAACCAATTGGCACTGGCCGCTTAGCCTAAACAGCTCAAGCGCCTGTCGCCCC